>JAVBSA010000407.1:0-6511 GCA_031556915.1 Victivallis sp. | reverse complement strand
TGTCTACAACCAACATCTCCGTGCCGGCCTGGGAAAAAATCCACTGTCCTCTGGTTCTATATTATGATCCTTTTTTCGCAGTATTAATGGACGCAATCAGCGTAACTCTGATTTCCCTACAACGATTTTCGAGTTGACTATAGTCTGTATCATGAATGTACCGACGGCGAATTAATAACTTCAGCCAATATGAAGTTTCATTGGCTTCCTTCAGTGCAATTTGCAGTTTTGCGATAAATTCTGCTTTGCTGTGAGCGTATTGCGCTTCATGAATATTCGCGCCTACGCTTGTGCCGGCGCGGCCGATTTGATTGCAGATAATGGACTCTTTCTGCTCTTTGAGCTTCTGCACCAATTCAAGAATGGTATCTGCAAAATCCAGAGAAAGATCAGCTAATTTATTCGGTTTATCCATAATAAATATAATATATTCAATGACGGCTGAGATTGCAAATGTATTTTATGCGCGAAGCGCGCTTCATAACGCAGCGTAGCGAAGTTGCTTCATATTGACGCGTCAGCGGCAATGCTTCATCGCAAGGCGGGGGAAATGAAGCGTGCCTTCGGCACATGAAGCATCGGGGATATGAAGCACCGCTACGCGGTATGAAGCGAAGCCTGGCGGCTTCATCGCCAACTTTTGAAGAAAGTTGGCGGAGAGAGAGGGATTCGAACCCTCGGTAGGTTGCCCTACACCACATTTCCAATGTGGCGCCTTCGACCACTCGACCATCTCTCCGGGATGCAAGCTCTAAGAATATAGTCCGGATTTGCGGATTTGCAAGTTTTCCGGCGATTTATTCCGCGGTTTTTTTCTGCTCTTCCGCGACGAAAAGATAACGGTAACGGATGAAGTAAGCCAGGCCGGAACCCACCGTTACGAGAACGATTCCGCAGAGGTAGGGGATCCAGAGATACCAGAGCCGGATACCGAGCCACTTTTCTTCGCGGAGATCGAAATCCCATACCCAGGAGGCTCCCGCGATGGCGAGCATCATCATCTGCAACACGGTTTTCAGCTTGCCCCAGCGGTCGGCGGCGATGACCACCTGCTTTTTGGCGGCCAGTGTCCGCAGCCCCGTCACCATGAATTCCCGGCAGAGCACCGCGACTGCGATCCAGGCGGGCATCAGGCCAGCCTTGGTCACGGCGCCTTCCGGATGCACTTCCACCGCGATCAGCATGGTTGCGGTAACGAAAATTTTATCGGCCAAAGGATCCATCAAAGCGCCGAAATCGGTCACCTGATTCCAGCGGCGGGCGAGGTAGCCATCCAGAAAATCGGTTGCACTTGCAATGATCGCAAGCGTGTAAGCGGAAAATTTAATCCAGAAAACCGTCTGCGCTCCGAAAAGCGACCGGTCGGCGAGACTGGCCAGCAGCACGAAGATCATGACCAGCACAATCCGGCTGATGGTGAGCATATTGGGGATATTCATAATGGATTTGTCTTTCATTGAAGTAGTTCTCCCGTAAACTGCCAGGCGTCCGCGCCCGTGATGCGGACTTTGCAGAAACGGCCCGGCTTGAGTTTTTTCCCGCGCGGAATGAAAACGGTGTCGTCGATTTCGGGAGCATCCATCGGACCGCGGCCGATGGCGGAACCGTCTTCGGTGTCGTCGATGAGGACGCGCACTTCGCGGCCGATCCAGCGGCGGTTGCATTCCTTCATGATCTTTTCCTGCTGCTTCATCAGTTTTTCCGCCCGCTTTTCGGCGGTTTCAAGCGGAACCTGGTTCGCCATCTCCGCCGCCGGGGTTCCCGGTTCCGGCGAATAGGAGAAGACGCCGCAGCGTTCGAATTTCTGTTCCTTGAGGAAGGCGGCCAGTTCGGCGAATTCCTCCTCGGTCTCCCCCGGGAAACCGGTGATGAAGGTGGTGCGGAGCGTGAGGTCGGGAATCCGTTTCCGCAATTCGGCCAGCAGTGTTTCAATCTCTTTTTTCGTCACCTTGCGCCCCATCTCCTTCAGAATGCGGTCGCTGATGTGCTGGAGCGGAATATCGAGATAGGGGAGAATTTTCGTCTCTTTTTCCGCCAGGAAATCGATCAGCTCCGGCGTATAATGCGCGGGGTGGGTGTAAAGCAGCCGGATCACGAACTTGCCTTCGAGCGCGTTGAGTTCTTTCAGGAGTTTCGCCAGCGTTTCGCCGCTTTCGGGCCGGTCCATTCCGAAGGCGGTGATGTCCTGCGCGATGATCAGCAACTCTTTGACTCCGCCGTCGATGAGGTTTTTGGCCTCCCGCAGCACGGAGGCGGTCGTCCGGCTCCGCATATGGCCCCGGATTCCCGGGATCGCGCAGTAGCTGCAGCAGTTGTCGCACCCGTCGGCGATCTTGAGGTAGGCCAGGTGCGGAACGGTCAATTGCAGCCGCGGCGTCTCGTGGTCGTAAAGCCACGTGGGAACTACCGTCGGATCCGGAGCCGCTTCACCCGCGACCAGCGCGGCGATGGCGGCCACGTCGTTGACGCCGGTCCAGAGATCGACTTCGGGGTAGCGTTTGCGGTATGCGCCCACCTTGTCCCATTCGGTCAGGCAACCGGCCAGGACCAGTGTCCTGCCGGCCTCCTCTTTCTTCCAGGCGACGCCTTCGTCGAGCGCCTCTTCCGCCTCGGTCCGCGCGGCCGGAATAAAGGCGCAGCTGTTGACGATGTAAAGATCCGCTTCGTCCGGGTCGAACGCCAGCGTATGCCCGGCGGTCAGGAGCGTTCCCGCAATCACTTCGGTGTCCACCAGATTCTTGGAGCAGCCGAGGCTGACCAGAAACACTTTTTTGCTATTCTTTTTCATTGATCTCCGCAATGTTGTTCCAAATAAATTCCGTTCCCTCCCGGTCGGGGGCGATCATCACGAATCCCTTCTGACGCCAGCGGCCCGGGCCGTTCAAAATAAAATCTCCGCCGCCGGCAATATCGAGGTTGAGGCGGCGCCCGTCGGCGAAACGCATCTCAAACCCGGCAAGGCGCAGAAGCGGCATTCCACCCGCCAGATCCCACAGCTTGCAGTGCTGGATCATCCCGTAAAACCGCCCGCAGAGAAGCGCGTGATACGGCCCCACGCAGGAGGACCAGACGAAAATCTGGTTCGGAAAACGCAACCGGTAATTCCGGGCCGCCGCCTGGGAAACGCTGATCGGCAGCGCCCGGGTGTAACACGGGCGCTCCGGCACGAACGGCTCCACCTCCGGTTCGCCGCTCCGGAGGTTCCGGACCCGGAAAATCGTCTCCCGGCAGGTCACGAACGCCTCGTCCTGGACCGGCAGGTAAATGCCGCCGTCCATCAGTTTGCCCGCCTTCATGTACCCCAGCGAAATCCCCCAGAGCGGAACGTGCGCGGCGTAAGGCGCGGTTCCGTCGATCGGATCGAGCACGAAGCAGTCGCCCTTCAACGCGGCGTCGAGATAGGCTTCGTCTTTGGTTCCGACACTCTCTTCGCCGATCAGGAACTTCCCTTCGGCGGGGCGGTCGAGCCGGCTTGCGAAAAACGCTTCCACCTCCCGGTCGGCCCGGGTGACCGGGGTGTCGTCCTCCTTGACTTCCGGGTGCGGATCGCCGTAATATTTGAGCGCAATTTCCCCGGCGGAACGGAACAGATCCAGAATCGAATCAAGGCGCCAGAGTTCCCCCATTTTCAATCAATGCTCGTTCTTTTTCGTGACATTGTTCGGGTCGGCGGTCCAGGAATCGCCCAGCCACGCGGAAAGACGGTCGGAATAATAGGTGACCCGGTCGAAATCGTATTCCTTAAAATGTTCCGCGTGCCCGTCCGCCATGGCGAACGTGAACGCGCCGTGACGCCGCTCCCCGTCTTTCGGAGCCGCGTTCTGCGTGTAATTATCCTGGTCGGAATCTTCTTCGGTGAAAAAATCCGTGCGGCTCTCCTCCACCAGGATCAGATTGGCGGAGCCGACCCTGGCACGGTCGATCCGGGTCTGATGCCACCCGGCAAAACTCATCTTCTGCCGGTAAGGCTCGTGCACGTTAATCGAATAGGAGAATTCCCGTTCCGTATCCACCGCGCAACGGAAAATATTTTTCTGCGCGTTGACAGCGAACCGAAGCTGGTTGGTCCAACCCTCCGCGTCTCCCCACTTGATGTCCGTACCCGGCACCGGGTGGTTCCCCCGGAAATCCTCCTGATAAAGGGTCAGCATCATCCCGATCTGTTTCATATTGCCGAGGCATTTGGTCCGCTGGCCGTTTTCCCTGGCTTTCTGAAGCGCCGGCAGCAGCATCCCTGCCAGAATGGCGATGATCGCGATCACGACGAGGAGCTCAATCAGGGTACACTTTTTCATTTCCCACGCCTTCCAACTGGCATTTTTTTGAAATGCATTTACGTTAAGTGGTACTATATGGCAAACCATTCTCTTTTTCAAGGGAATGTTCCATTTTTATCACTTAAAAGTAAAGAGGTCCGAAATGTTGAAGCTTGCCGCTCTGTTCGGTGATAACGCCGTGTTGCAACAGGGAAAAACGATTCCGGTCTGGGGCTGGACAACCCCCTGCGCCATGGTGAAGGGAAAGCTCGGCGAACACGAGGCGGAAACCCGCGCCGCGGCCAGCGGGCGGTTCACGCTCCGTTTCCCCGCCATGACCGCCCGGCACAACCTCGAGCTTTTCGTGCTGAACACCGCCGGCGGCGAAAGCTGTGTTTCGCATAACCTCGCCGTCGGCGAAGTGTGGATTGCAAGCGGCCAATCCAACATGGAATTCAAGGTGCGCAGCCTCGCCGACCGGGGGGAAGGACTCCGCCGCCTCGCCGACGCCGGCGAGCTCGACCGCGTCCGCATGATCACCGTCGCGCGCAACGCACGCTGGGAAGGGATGGAGGATGTCGAAGGCGCATGGCAGCAGCCCTCCGCCGAAACCGTCGACGACTGGTCGGCCGCCGCTCTCTTTTTCGCCCTCAAAGTCAGCCATAAACTCGGCGTTCCGGTCGGAATCGTCTCCTCGAGCTGGGGCGGAACCATGGCGGAAGCATGGAGCAGCCGCGAAATCCTCGCCGCCAACCCCGCTTTCACCGGCGACCTGGAATCGTTCGAACTCAAAATGAGCTCTCCCGGCTTCTGGGGAACCTTCTCCCCCGAAGAACTGGCCGATCCCGAATTCGGCAAGCCCGAACCCCTGCTGGAACAAAAAGCCTACGCCGAATTCCTGCCGCCGGAGCCGCCGAACAGCGGATTCGAACAGGGATGGGCCAATTCCGCCTTCGACGATTCCACCTGGGACGCGGCGGCCATGCCCGCCCAATGGATCAACTTCGGCATCGCAACCAACGGAACCGTCTATTACCGCCGGAAAGTCGAAATCCCGGCCGAATGGGCCGGCCGCCCCCTCGTTCTCTCGCTCGGCGCGGTCGACAAACACGACATCACCTATTTCGACGGCGTCGAAATCGGCCGCTCCGGCGCGAATTTCGACACCTCCTTCTGGGATCAGTGCCGCGTCTATCGGATTCCGGCCGGCCTGGCCAAACCCGGAACCCGGGTCATCGCCGTACGCGACTATTCGTTCATCTACGACGGCGGCCTGATCGGGCCCGCCGCGAAAATGCTCCTCTACCCCGAAGGAATGGAGGAAAGCGCCATCTCCCTCGCCGGTGAATGGCGCTACCGCATCGAAAACGACCTCGGCAGCGCCATCGCCGTCGCGCTGCCCGGCGCCGGAAACCCCAAAAGCCCCGCCATCCTGTTCGAAAATATGATCGCCCCCCTCATCCCGATGGCCCTCCGCGGCGTCATCTGGTATCAGGGCGAATCCAATTCCGCCAACGTAACCCTCTACGAAACATTGATGACCAACCTCATCACCGATTGGCGGTATCGGTTCCGGCAAGGCAACTTTCCGTTCCTCCAAGTCGTCCTCGCCGGGTACCGCACCCCGCAGAATTATGACGAAAACGCCATATGGCCCCTCCTGCGCGAAGCCCAAATCCGGGCGGCGGCCAACACCGGCAATTTCGTCGCATCCGCCACAGACGCCGGCGAAGCCGAAGATATCCACCCGAAAGATAAAAAAACCGTCGGCGAACGCCTCGCCATCGCCGCCCTCTCCCAGTGCTACGGCAACGACGAAGAAGCCTCCGGCCCCCTCTTCAAAGCCCACACGCAGGAAGGAAAACGCCTCCGCATCTCCTTCACGCACGCCGAAGGACTCCACGCCGAAAACAACACCCCGAAATGTTTCCGCATCGCCGGGAAAGACGGCAATTTCCTCCCCGCCACCGCGGAAATCGACGGCAACGACATCATTCTTGCCAACCCAGACATTCCCAACCCGGTCCACGCCCGGTACGCCTGGTCCGACAACCCCGAAAACGCCAACGTATACAACGGCGCCGACCTCCCCATGCTCCCGTTCCGTACCGACTCTTGAGGCTCCGCCTCAAATGAGGGTTATGGGGAGTAGAGAACGCTGCAGAGGGCGATCAGGTTCACTGTCATGTGGAGGATAATGGAAACCAGGAGATTGCGGCGGAGGTGGTAGACGAATTGAAAGACGATGCCCATCA
>JAVBSA010000309.1:0-6026 GCA_031556915.1 Victivallis sp. | reverse complement strand
GAACCACCCGTCTTTCCGCAAAGCCGAAGAATTACTTCTGGAGCTCTTTGGCGGCGTTATTCAGCTTCTTGCCGGCGTCATCAGCGCCCTTCTGGACGTTCTTGGCGCCCTGATCCACGGCGGCGCCGGCCTTTTCGGCGGGGCCCTTTTCTCCGCAACCGCTGAACGCGACGACCATTCCGGCAACCATTGCCAGTGCAGTGAGTTTACGCAACATTTTCAATTCTCCTCAGTTTGGGAAATTACTCTGCCGGATTTTCCGGCGGATGTAATATAAATGACATTTGTTTTCACGTCAAGCGCTTTTCTGAAAATTTCGCGGTTTCGGCAGCGTGGCGGCGAACGCCGAGTTGAGAACCGCCATGCCGGCGGCGAAAAGGAAGAGGCTGCCGACGCCGCACTATTTCCAGAGATATCCCCCCAGCAACGCGGCGCCGACGCTGATCAGGTGGTTGACGGAGATTCCGGTACTCAACGTCGCGGTGACTTCATCGGGCGAATCCGAAATCTCGCGCACATAGATGCTCGCCGCCATCGACGCGGTCGAGATGATCGCATCGAAGACGTAGTTCACGATCACCACCCATACGGCGATGCGGAGCTGGAAAATGCGGTCGGAGAATCCGTAGACGATACAGACGAAGAAGAGAATAACCGTATCGTAGATCATGATGTTGCGGTAGCCGAGCTTGTCGATGAGTTTGCCGACCAGCGCGCCGCCGAAGATATTGATCGCGGCGCACCCGCCAATCAGGACTGCCATTTCGGCGGTGTTCAAGCCGTAGATCAGGATAAGGACGAACGGGGCGAAGGTGATGAAGACCTGTTTGCGCGCGCCGTAGAAAATCTCCAGCAGATAGAATTTTCCGAACTTCCGGTGAAAATAGAGCCGGGGGCGGCGGACGCTCCCCTGCCCCGTGTGCCGGGGAAAGCTGGCCAAAAGGACGCCCGTCATCAGCACGATCACCGCACCCCAGACCACGTCGTAGAGAATGATTTCGGCGAAATACTTGCGCCCGAAGAAGAAGACTCCCGCCGCCAGCAGCCCGCCCGCCACCTGTCCCATGAAGCCGACGCTGCTCATCAATCCGAGCGAAGCGCCCGCCTTCCCGGGGTGCGCGATATGCAGCGCGATGGAGTTGCGTACCGGCATTAAGATATGTTCGCCGAGGCTCCAAACAGTCACCAGCGCGATGAGGAGGATGCGGTTTTCGCCGGTGAACAGCAATCCTGCGGTTCCGAAAACCGAGATCAGCGCGCCGATCCGCAGGATTTTCCATTCGGAAAGGCGGTGCATCAGCGCAAGGGTGACGATCAGCAGCAACCCCGGGAGTTCGCGGAAGAACTCCAGCACACCCCGGTCCTCTCCTTCAAAGTGCTGGATTTCGGCGAGGTAATTAGTCAGCACGCCGTAAAAGCAGCCGAAAGCGATTCCGTAAAGCAGAACGCCGGCGAAGAAGTTCCGGACGCCGCGATCGGGGAGAAAGACGTTCTGATAGCGAATCAGCATATATCAATACCCCCCGAAGAGGCGGCGGAAGAAG
This sequence comes from Victivallis sp., assembly GCA_031556915.1. GTDB lineage: Bacteria > Verrucomicrobiota > Lentisphaeria > Victivallales > Victivallaceae > Victivallis. The sequence continues at coordinate 4,482 of JAVBSA010000309.1, read as the reverse complement.
CCCCCCTTGCGTTTCGGGATGCGCCGTTCCGGATTCCGCTTCTCCAACATCCGCCGCGGGTTCCGTTCCAGGAGCATTTCGGCGTAATCCTCTCCGTAAACTTCGGCGAGCGCCTTCCGGCACTCGCTGAGGCGGAAGGTGCGGCTTCTGCCGTGGGCGTCGGAGGCGATATAGTGGCAGAATCCCCGGTCGATCATTTTGAATGCCATCCGCCGGCATGCCTTGCCGTTCCGGCCGAGGACGCTGTCGCAATTGAGTTGAAAGAAGACGCCCGTGCGTTCGAGTTCGGCGCACTCTTCGAGATCTTCGAGGTTGCGTTCGGGGTGGGCGAGGATCACATGAAAATCCTTGCTCATCAGGGAAAAGAAAAGCTCCGCGGCCGAGGGCGGCAGGGAGGATACGGCCAGTTCCACCAGAAGATAGGTACTTTCGCCGAGGGTCAGGAGTTCCTCGCGTTTCCATTCGTGGAGATGCGCGTAGCGGTATTCCATTCCGCGCACGAGGCGGATGCCGTGCCGGGCGGCGGCGGAACTCAGTTCCCCGATCTTCTGTTCGATGGCGGAGTGCGCCGCCGGGGAGCTGTGCGGCGTGCAAACGATCGTATCGATTCCGTCTGCCGCCGCCGCGGCAAGCATTTGTTCCGCGACGTCGGAATCCGCCGCGCCGTCGTCCAGCCCCGGCAGGATATGACAATGAATGTCGATCATCTGAAACCGTCCTTAAAAAAATAATTTTATAATATAATGTGAAAAGAGCCAATTGCAAGACTACTTTTTGTCATGATTTTGCCGAATTATCGGGTGATTTTGTCGTTTTGGGGTGCTTCAGGCGTAGCAGCGCTACGCGAAAAAGCACCCCAAGGCGACAAAAGCGCCCGATAAGACGAAAAAGCGGACAAAATAGTCTTGCAATTGGCTCAAAAGCTAAAAAATTCAACTTGGCTCTTGCTTTTCCGGACGGTTTGCGATATGATACAGGAATGAACAAAAATATTTTTCATGTGTTTCCGCCGGAGGCAGTGCTGCCATATGCGCCGGAGGTGCGGCTGGCCCACGACTACCCGGTCGGCCCCGCCAGCCGGTGCTTGCGCAAAGAGCGGATCGGCGACCATGCCCTGCATTATTTTGCGTCGGGCAAGGGCGAGTATCACCTGAACGGTCATTGCCGCCCGATTGAGCCGGGTGAGGTTTTCCTGGTCAGGCCGGGTCAGGGATACGAATTTCACCTTGCACCGGAATCGGAAACGCGCATGTTCAATCTTCATTTCGACCTCGAGGACGATCCCCGGTTCGCCTCGGCGTTCCCCTGCCCCGACGATGCGGCGCCGGGCAAAATGGTCCTGCCCCCGGAATGGGCGGACTTTTTAACGTTGAAGCGCCCGCAGTATTACGAAACATTATTCCAGGAACTGCTGAACGGCTCCTCGAAACTCCAACGACGCGGCAAGATGCTGGAAATCCTGGCCTTGCTGGCGGAAGAAAGCCAGGGCGATTCTCCCCCGGTCGCGAAGGCCGCGCTGCGGGCGCAGGAAATTTTGCGCGGTGAGCTGTCCGGGCAATGGACTCTGGCCGAACTGGCAAAAAAACTCGGCATGAGCCGTTCCCATCTGGCGGCGATTTTCCGCCGGCAGACCGGCCAATCCGTCGGCGAATTCCGGCGGCGCGCCCGGATCGAGCATGCGCGTTATCTGTTAAGCAGCAGCAACGCTCCCCTCAAAGCCGTGGCGGAGGAATGCGGATTCGCCGACATCCATCATTTCAGCCGCATATTCAAAGATAAAACCGGAATCACTCCAGGAAAATTCCGAGAAGAATATCAATTTTCGGACGATTAGATAAAAATCCGGCCATTCATCCTCTTGCTTTTCCGCCCCCGCTCCGGTATACTTAAATACAAATACAGGAGCTGTGCATTATGAATTCCCGCTTGCAGAAATTGCTGGCCGACGTCAAACGACGCGACGGTTCGTTCCCCGCCTCTTACAACCGCTTCAGCCGCGATGTGGCGCTGTTCCGGGCCGGGACGGTTCCGGAGCGTTCGCTTTCCCAGCTCCGGGCCGGAACCGTGGCGGAGCTGGCCGCGCTCGTTCCCGTTGAAATCACCCCGGAACAGCGGATCGCGGGCGACCATATGCTACGATGTCCCGTCATCGAATTCAACAGCCTCCGGGAGGATGCCGAAGAGAGGGAACTCCAACAGCTTGAACCCGGCTTGACGCTGAATGAGCTGCGGGAAAGAGTGCGGTTTCTCCGTACCGGCGCCTCCGCCGTCACTCCGGGCGAGGCCCATCCGGCGAACACGGCGGACCCGGCCGCCGTCTACATGGCGGTGGGCTGGGTAGAAAACCATTCCGTCCGGGGCTATGCCGAACTGCTGAAGCTCGGATTCGGCGGCCTCGCGCGGAAGCTCGAAACCGAACTCGCCCGCTATCCGCAAGCCTCATTGGAACGGGTGAAGCGTGAAAATTTTCTCCGCGCGGCGATGCTGGTCTGCGACGCCGGCCTGACGCTCGGGCGGCGGTACGCGCAAGCCGCCGCGGAACAGGGGATGGAACAGACGGCCCGAAACTGCCGCAACGCCGTCGAACACGGCGCAAACGACTTCCGCGAGGCGATACAGCTTCTCTGGTTCGGCCACATCATCGGTTGTGCGGAAGACGGGATCAACGCCAACTCCCTCGGCCGCCTCGACCGGATTCTCTACCCCTATTACGCCGGGGGCGGCGTCACCCGCGAAGAAGCCAAAGAGCTCCTGACGGAACTTGCGGTCAAACTCTATCTGCCCTACGATGTCCAGGCGATCACGCTGGGCGGAACCGACGGAGAAGGCAAATGCGCTGTCAACGAACTCTCGTACCTGATGCTGGAAGCGACCGGGGAGTTCGGCGAAATCCGGGACCTCTCCGTCCGGGTGACACCGGATATGCCGGATTCGTTTCTGCGCCAATGTTCGGAGCTGGTCCTGCGCGGCGGCGGCATCCCCTTCTTCTTCAACGACGCGTGTTTCATCCCGGCGCTCAACAAACGCGGCATCGAACTTGCCGACGCCCGCAATTATGCTCCCATCGGCTGCATCGAGCTCACCGTTCCGGGCAAAACCAATCCGCACGCCGTCTCCGGCTGGTTCAATCTGCTGAAAGTTCTGGAACTCACCCTGTCCGGCGAAAAGGGCCGGCGGAAAACACTGGCGGGATATTCGAGCTTTGAGGAGTTTTCCGCCGCCTTTTCCAGCCTGCTCGAAGAATTCGCCGCCGACATGATCTATCACTGCCGCCGCCGGGAGCAAAGCCAGCGCGAATTCGGCCCGCTCCCCGCCCTTTCGCTGCTGACCGAAGACTGCATCGGCCGGGGGCGCGACATCACCGACGGCGGAGCGGTTTACAACTATCACTCCATCTGCCTCATGGGGCTGCCGGACACCGCCGACGCGCTCTACGCGATCCGAAAGACCGTCTTCGAAGACAAAACCGTCAATCCGGAAACCTTGCTGACCGCCCTGCAAAACGATTTCAAAGGCCACGAACTCCTGCGGAAACAACTTGCCGCCCTGCCGAAATACGGCAACGGCATCGCGGAAGTCGATCAAACGGCCCGGAAATTGGCGCTCGATTTCATCGGGCTCATGGACCGCTGGAGCGAGCCCGGCAATCAACTGTTCGTCCACCTCTTCACCTTCAAGCTGAACATCGATTTCGGGCGGAACACCGGCGCCATGCCCGACGGCCGCCACGCGGGGGCCCCCCTCGCCTACAGTCTCTCCGCCCATCAGGGGCGCGACTTGAACGGAGTCACCAGTCTGCTCCACAGCATCGCGGCCATGCCGCACCCGGAGGCGGCGGGCGCATCGGCCGCGATCATCGACCTCCACCCGTCGCTGTTCGCCGGGCAGGACGCGCCGACACTGATGACGCAGCTGCTGAAAAGCGCCTTCGCCATGGGCATCGGCCAGCTCCAATGGAACATCATGAGCGCCGAACAGCTGGAAAAAGCCAAAGCCGACCCGGAACATTACGGCAACATCCCGGTACGGGTCGCCGGTTACTCCCAACTCTTCAAGCTGATCGAGCCGGAGCTTCAGGATCACATCATCGCGCGCTATAAGCACAAAGCCATTTCCTGAAACCCAAGTTCCCCCGGCGTTTGATTTGGATAGCGCATGGGGCCGTCTTTTCGCAAGGCTTTTGCGAGCTCACCAAAGCTCTTTGTCGGACTCGTCGGACTCGTCGGACATGTCCGACCTTGAGCGTCAGTTGCAGGAGGGGCTTTGCGGACGCGACAGCGCAAAGCTGTTGCTTTCCCCTCGGCGAAAAGACTGACCCATTACCTTGCGAATCCACTTTCCGGTCAATTGAAAAAGTAAACGCACGTTTGTCAAACTAAATGCAGCTTCCCCAGAGAAACGTGTGCGTTTAGTTTGACAAAGGCTTAAAGAAATGGCTAAAACTCGTTTACTACGACATGAAAGAGCATGCATTTTGTGCAT
>JAVBSA010000652.1:0-2748 GCA_031556915.1 Victivallis sp. | reverse complement strand
GCGAAGTCTGGGAAGTCCGGACGGGGCGCGATCAGAAAAAACGGCTGACGCTGGAAGCCCGGCTCCATCCGAACAAATATTTTTTACAGCAAAATTCTGAAGGGCTGCGGCTCCGCTTTTCCGCTCATTTCGTCCACAATTTCGCCAATACCGGCAAAACCTATCTGTTCCGCCTGGCGACCACCGATATTCCGGCCAGTCTCGGCACCACGCAAACGCAGTTCAAAGGCAAGCAGCTGGAGATGGTCGCCGCCGACCCGGTCGAAGTGGATGCGCTCGACGTCCACGCCGATGACGACAAGGGCGGGACGTTCTCGCTGTTGAACGCCCTGAAAGAGTTTTTTACAAAAAATAGTGTTTCCCCTGAACAACCTAAGGAGTTTGAGATGACCGAAGAAAAAATTAAGGAAATGTTCGCCGCGGCAATGGCCCCCGTCACGGCGCAGATGACCGAACTGACCGGGAAAGTCGACAAACTTTCCGTGCCGCCGAAGGAAGAACCGAAAGCGCCCGAAACCGCGCTGACCGCCGAAGCGCTGACCACCGCCTTGACCGCCGCCGTGAAGCCGATCGGCGACGCCGTCGCCGCCCTCTCCGGCAAATTCGACGCACTGTCGAAGAACGTGCCGGCGAAGGGCATCGGAACCGACACCGGCGACCACGAAGAACCCCTGATCTGATCCCCAAAAAGTCGCCACCTTCGCCCACGGGGCTCGGTTTTTTGCTCCGCAAAAACTTCGGGCGACTTCCCGGGGGCCCCGCTCTCCGGTCTTCCGTGCGGCTGACGCCGTACTCAGACCTGCGAGTGAGGAACTTGAAAAAAATAACAAAAGAAAACCGGAGAGAATTACCATGCCGTTTTTGAGTGCAGACAAATTCCGCGCCATGCAGGAGCGCCTGGCGAAAACCTACGACGTGCAGACCGTCGCCTCTATGTTCAATGTTTCGGTGCCGCGGGCGCTCGCGTTGATCGACGCGATCCAGAAGAGCGTCGATTTCCTGATGCGCGTTTCGGTGGTTACCGTCACGGATACCACCGGCGATATTGTGATGCTCCACGCGCCGCAAAGCGTCGCCGGCCGCACCGACACCACGCAGCCCGGCAAAGAGCGTATCCCGCAGATCGTCGGCAACAAAACCAAGCGTACTTATAAGGTCGAGCAGACCAACTCCGATATCGGCCTCCGTTATTCCGACGTCGACGCCTGGCGCCGCTTCCCCGATTACGATCAGCGCATTCTGCGGATGATCTATCGCCGGATCGGCCTCGATCAGCTGCTGGTCGGCTGGTATGGCCGCAGTTGCGCGGTCAACACCGACCGCGCGACGAATCCGCTGTTGCAGGACGTGAATCACGGCTGGTTCTACGACCTCGAAACCAACAAGCCCGAAAATTTCATCACGGGTGAAGGCGAAAAGCTCAAGCTCGGCAAGGGCGGCGATTGGGCCAATCTCGACGCGCTCGCTTACGATCTCCTGTCGCTGATTCCCGAAGAACACCGCACCGGCAACGAAGTCGTGATCGTCGGCCGCCGGATCGTCTCCTGGGAATGCGGCAAGATCTTCGCCAAGCATGGCCAGACCCCGTCGGAAAAAACGCGGTTCAACCTGCTGGACAAGACCTATGGCGGCGTTCCGGCGGAGATTCCGGCCTGTTTCCCCGATACCGGCATCATGGTGACCGACCCCGCCAACCTCCAGATCTATGCGCAGGAGGGCAGCTACCGCCGGCAGCTGATCGACAACCCGCGCAAAGACCAGATCGAGCATTATCAGAGCAACAATGAATGCTACCGGATCGCCGACCTGGACGCCGTCGCCGCGGTGAAGTTCGACGACATCGAGTTTGTCGCCGAATCCGCCGGCAGCGGGGAATAAGCCATGAAAGCCTGGGAACACCATAACCGGATCGTACGGGAGCGCAAGGCGCGCGAAGAACTCGCCGCCGTGCGCGCCGGCGACGGTGCGCCGGTAAAGATCGGCGAGGAATCGCCCGCGTTTGCGCTACTGCTGACCGCGATCGACCAGGAATGCCGGGCGCTTTCCAAGCTGCCGAAGGGGGCGACCCGGACGGAGCGCAAGCGGGAGCTCGTGAAAGAGTTCCTGCCGCCGGTCGAAAAGTATCTCGCGGACGGTGAGCGGTACGAGAATACCGCGCTGACCCAGGTGATGATCTGGCTGTTCGATATCGGCGATATCGACCGGGCCATGCGGCTCGGCCGCGCCGCGGTCGAACAGCAGCAGCCGTTGCCGGAGCGTTACAAGCGCGACGCGGTGACCGCCGTCGCGGATTTCGTCCTCGAATGGGCCACCGGACGCGGCGATCAGCCGATCGAGCCGTATTTCGGCGAGATCTTCGGGAAGATCTTCCCGGATGATCCGGCGGCTCCGGCCTGGCCGGTACACGATGAGATCCGGATCAAGTACGCCAAGCTCGCCAGTATTCAGGCGGAAAAGACGGGCGACCTCGTCACGGCGCTGGATCTCTGTTTGCTCGCCGAATCGATAGACGAAAAACTCGCCATGGTGAAAACCCGCAAGGCTACGCTTGAAAAGGCATTGGCCAAGCAGGACGAAAACGAAGAATAAACACACCCCCGCGGGCGTGGGGGAGAGCTTGGTCGGACCTGTCGGACCTGTCGGACTTGTCGGACTTGTCGGACGAAAGCAACCCCCGCCCGCACCTTTTAAGCAGGTACAGCATGGCCGGTTGGCTCGACGAAAAAGCAAATCGTGATGACGTGAAGA
>JAVBSA010000152.1:0-6125 GCA_031556915.1 Victivallis sp. | reverse complement strand
CTTGTGAAGGAGATGATTATTGGACGGATCCGGAAAAATTGCAGCGCCAGTATGAAACCATGTCTTCCGATGAGTCGATCGGGTTGTGTTTCGCTGACGGAGAAGCAGTAGCGGAACCGGATTCAAAGCGCCTCACTTGCCGCCTTTCGCAGGTGAAGCCTGGGCTATCCGACGTGAACGAAATATATGAGCAACTGTTGTTGTCTCAAACGGGTATTTACACAGCTTCGGCTATGGTCAGAAATTTCACAATGCAGTGGAACGCAGAGTCGCTTTTTGCGCATTTTATTTTTTCACTTTCAATGGGGGATCTCCCCACATGGCTCCTGACCTCATATAAACGGAAAACCTATTACTTTCCCCAAAAGATGGTTGTGCGAAACTGCCATTGCACCTCTCTTGTGCAAACCTGGAATCGGGCAGTTGCATGGTTGGATCAGTTTATCCTGCTCTGGTATTTCGCCAAGCGTGACGGCAAGCTGATCAACAAGGCGGTATTGACCAATATGCTCGTAATTTACGCACACCGGAGGTTATCGCAACGGGAATCCATTCAGGTTTGGCACCTGTTGATGCTGTGTTTCAAATGTGGTCTTTTCTTTGGTCGCGGCGGTATGCTGAGAAGGCTGCTCAGGAGCGCCGCCGGCAGATTGAAGCGGATCATGCCGGGCAGAAAAAAATTGAGCTGGTTCAAGCTGAAATCGAAAATCAGAAATCTCCTGTATCATTTCAAAACCGCGGACTTTCAGAAACTCAAGGAGTATAACGAGGCGGTTTTCGGCACGAGGACGCTGCCTTTTCTGCGGCTTTTATCGTGCAGTTGGTCTCATGGCGCATCGTTCGCGAATTACTACGAACTGCATTTTTATGAAAAGACGAAGCAGGAAAGAAAAGAGTACATCACAACTTCTCTCCGCCACGAGATAACCCGCCAGGTCAATGATCCGGAAAAGGCGCAAATTCTGAAAAATAAGATCCGTTTCTCGCACTTTTACCGGGATCTTCTCGGCCGCGAAGTTCTCTCCCTGGCGGATTTGGAGAAGCCGTTGCCCGTTCCGGCGGGCAGGATCGTTCTGAAGCCGGTTTGCGGACAGGTGGGGAAGGGCATCCATTTCTCCAAACAGAAATTCTCCTCCCGGCAGGAGATCCGCGACTACATTGTGCGGACCGTGAAAAATCCGCAGGAATATCTGTGCGAAGAGTACATTGTCCAGCACCCCGCCCTCGCCAGGCTGAATCCCCTCAGCGTCAATACACTGAGGATCGTGACGTTCTATGACGAAGCGGTGGACAAGGTGGAAGTCTGGAGCGTGCTGCTGCGCCTGGGGATTGACCGGGAAACGGACAACCTGGCGACGGGAGGCATTGCCGCTCCCGTCGGGCGAGACGGAATTGTTGCCGGGCCGGCAGTCGGCAAACACCCGCTTTCCCCGGCATTCGACGCGCACCCCGTCACCGGCGAGACGATCACGGGATACGCGGTTCCCGGCTACCGTGAGGCGGTCGAACTGGCCATGGAGGCGGCCTTGCGGCTGAAAGAGGTCAAGAGCGTAGGATGGGATGTGGCGATTACGGAACAGGGACCTTGCCTGCTGGAAGGGAATGATAACTGGTGCATGACCTTGCTCCAGATTCCTCATCGCCGCGGGTTGCGGTATCTGGCGGATACGGTCTGTGATATGTACGCCGTCTACGATTGATCCGAAGCTGCCATTGATTCGAGCGGTTCTCCGGCGGGGGGTGCTTTGATGGCGTACTGGCTTCTGCCTACGGGGTCGGCCTGACGCCATTCGTTGGGCGAACAGCCGAATTTCCGTTTGAAGGCGTAGTGAAGCGCGCCGGGGCCGGGGAAGCCGCAGTTGTCGGCGATCGCCAGAAGTGTGTCGTCCGTGTCGGCGAGCTTGCGCTGCGCCATGCGCAAACGTTCTTCGAGCAGGAACTGCTTCGGTGAAATTCCGAACCGGGCGCGGAAGGCGCGGTAGACCGAGGACTCGGTCAGCAGGAATTTCCCGGCCAGCTCGGAGACGCGGAAATATTGCGACGAGGCGTTTTCCTGGAGAAAATGAACCATCTTCCGCAACCGGGGAGCTTCAATCGCGTAGAAGTCGGTGCTTTCGCGTTCCACAATGCCCGAGGGGGCGAGGCGGAAGACGGTGGGGAGCCCGCCGTTTTCTTTGCGACGCGGAAGGCGCCCGTCCAGAAGCAGTTCCATGCAGTTTGCGGCCCGGTAGGAGCGCTCATAGAGGCGGCTGTCCACGCTCGAAAGCGCGAGCGCGCTCGGATTGCTGAAAAAGGATTCGTTGCCGACGCCGAGAATCGCAATATCCTCCGGAATCCGCAAGCCGACGTTGCCCGACGCATCCGCGACGATGGCCGCGTCGAAGTCGTTGTCGCAGAAGACACAGAATGGTTTCGGGGTTCCGAGCAGAACTTCTTCCAACTCCTTCTCGTGCTGATCGGGGCGGAAATCCAGGGCGAATTCAACCATTTTCGCGTGAAAGCCGGATTCCTCGAGCCGCCGCAGAAAAGAGGCGCGGCGGACATTGACCGCCGCACAGACGAAATTCCGGTATCCGCGCCGCAGGAAATAATCGGCCGCCAACGTCCCGATCCGGTTGTCGTCGGAGGCGACCAATACGTCGGCGTTGCGGAGCAGTTCCGCCGGCAGGTCGGTCAGCCCGACGATGGCGACGCCGCGCGCTTTGAGTTCCTTCATGGCGCATTCATTGTCGGAGATGACGCCGTCGCCGTGCCAATTGGCCGTTTCCTCCGCCAGGTTGAGCATGCGGGGCACGCGCAAAATCCACTGCCGGGAACGGGCATAATCGAGAATGCCGCGGATCTCGGGCATCGAAAGAAAGTTCTTGGAGAGAAGAACCGTTTTGGTGCGATCTTTTTTCATATTGGTCTATTATATCTTGATTTTTATTGTTTGCAAGCATGAAATGCACGATTTCGTGATATGAAATCAATAAATCGTCATTGGCAATCGCTTTCTTTTCTGGTATAATTAGGATCAGGAAACGGACAAAACGGCTCAAACGCACTACCGTAAACCTCTGTACGCGGAACTAAAGCGCGGTCAGCGCCACGAAGGTAAGTATTTTCGGCGACGGCCGAAAATGCGCCGCAAAGTCGGCCGCATACCGGAAACGCCCATTTCCCCGGGGGAGCAAAGGGAGGTTCCAAGGAGGCTAAAGCAATGGCCTCCTGGGCCGCCGGAGGCCGGGCGCAAAGCGCCCGTCCCTGCCGCGGAGCGGCGCAATCGGACACGTTGCGGTTATAAAACAAAAGAGAGTACTATAAAATGATCGATGTCTCCGCTGAAAAATCAGTCAAGAAAACCATCGTTGTCATCGGCGCCGGAGTCGCCGGATGCTGCGCCGCGATTCAAGCCGCGCGCAGCGGCGCCGTCTGCATCCTGGCGGAGAAGAACGGGATCTGCGGCGGCACACTGAGCGCCGGCGGCGTCTCCTGCCCCGGACTCTTCTTCGCGTGGGGCGGCAGGCCGGTGATCGGCGGAATCGGTTGGGAGCTGGTCCGGGAAACATTGAAGATCAGCGGCGCGTCAGCTCCCGATTTCACACAGTTCAACGCCGAAAATTTCTGGCACTTTCAAGTACCGGTCAATCCGGTCGTCTTTACGGCGCTCTGCGACCGGAAACTTCTGGATTCCGACGTTGAACTCCGCTATCACACCATGCTCGCCGGCGCAAAGCGCGAACGCGGCCGCTGGCGGATCACGCTCTGCGGCAAAGACGGCCTCTATGAGTTGGAAGCGGATATGCTGATCGATTGCACCGGCGACGCCAACGCGGTGCGCCAGGCCGGATTCCCGCTTTCGGTTCCGGCGGAGTGCCAGCCGGGGAGCTACTCGGTGCAATGCTCCGGCTATGACCCGGAGCGGGTGGATTACGAGGCTTTGAAAAAAGCTTACCATGCGGCCGAGGCCAGGGGGGAGATTTTTCCGGCCGACCTCGGCTGGGAGCCGGGATTCTCGTCACTGTTCCTGCGGCGGCGCGGGCAGAACGCCAATCACATCAACGGAATCAACGGCGGCGACAGCGCGGGGAAAACCCGCATGGAAATCGCCGGGCGTGAATCCTTGCTGCGAGCCTACCGTTTTTTGAAGCGGAATCCCGGATTCGAGAAGCTCGAAATGTAATATACCGGAATCGAATGCGGCGTTCGCGAGAGCCGCACCATCATCGGCGAAGAGATCGTCACGGCAGAGGATTACCGTTCCGGCAGGATCTGGCCGGAGACCGTCGCCCAGGCCTTTTACCCGATGGATCTGCATGACGCCGAACGGGGAATCGTCAAAATCGACCTCCCCGAAGGTGTGGTGGGAACCGTTCCGCGCGGCGCTTTGATCCCGAAGGGGAGCAGCAATCTGCTCGCCGCCGGGCGGATCATCGCAAGCGACCGCATGGCCAATGCGGCGCTCCGCATCCAGGCGGTCTGCATGGCGACCGGGCAGGCGGCGGGAGCGTTGGCCGCCCTGTCGGCGGAACACAATTGTGAACCCGGAGAGCTCCCGTATGAACTTCTCCGCAAAGAGCTGTCGGCCAACCATGTCATTTTTCCGGAATCGTCTGCAATAACAAGGGGGAAACTGAAATGAAAAAAATCAAATTCACACTGATCGAACTCCTGGTCGTGATCGCGATTATCGCGATTCTCGCCTCGATGCTGCTGCCGGCATTGAATAAAGCGCGTGAAAAGTCGCGCGCCGCCACCTGTACCAACAATTTCAAGCAGTCGCTCCTGGGCATTGCAATGTACATGGGCTCCTATGAAGATGTGCTCATGACCCGCCACGAAGGAGACGGCTCCAACTACGCAAAGTGCTGGGGCGTTTATCTTTACGAGAACGGTTTTATGCCGAACCGCAAAACGCTGTTCTGCCCCTCGCGTTTCCCGCCGGAGAGTTTCCAGGGCGATCAGCTGCTGCTTCTCGACCGGACGCTTGGAATTTATTGCGGCTCCGCGGATACCGCCAAGGCGAGAAGTTATCTTACCGACCGGAATATCGGCAACGGCAACGCCATCGTCGGCAGCGGGCAACCGGGCGGCAGGTGGGGGTACTGGCTGAATTTCAAGGCGGTCAAGCGTCCCGCCGCCTTCCTCATGCTGGCGGATACCAGCCGGGGAACCAGCCTGGACCGCGGTTCGGCCTTCCGTTTCCTGCCGAACAGCACGACGGCCTCCACCATTTTTGCGGCGGCTTCGCTGAACCACGACAATGCGTGCACGGTGGGATTCTCCGACGGTCACGCGGGGAGTTACCGTCTCGGCGACTTCCGGGAAGCGGGTTTCACCCAGCTGCGCCTGGAGCCGGATGCCGCAATTTTAACCATCTGAGGACAATATGATCTCAAAAAGACTGTTCTGGGGTGCATTGCTGTGCCTGTCGGCGGGGGCGGAAACGGTTCCCTATTTTACGGCGGAAGCTGTGAAAACGGTTGATTTGCAACAGGTTCGTTCTGAGGCGAAAACCTTGCTGCGGGAAATTGCCGAAGAGCTGCCGCAATTGGAGGCGGCGGCGGAGAAGGACGAAATCCTGAAGAAGCGCCTGGAGCTTTACAAAAACGCCATGGCCTCCCTGGAACGGAATGTCACGGCGACGCATTCCCCCGAACTGCGTTGCTATGCCAGTGTTGAAATGGAGGAGGTGAAAACTTTCCGTGAATATTTTCAGGCCGCGATTGCGCGAAAGAATCGTCCGGGATTGCCGCGGAAAACTTTTAATCTAAAAGATTTCGGCGCGGTCGGCGACGGCGTGACGGACAATTGCGAAGCATTTGTGAAGGCGTTTCAGGCGACCAATGCCGCCCAGGGGAGCGCGGAATGCACGCTTGTGATTCCGGACGGCGTCTATTATCTGTCGACCCCCCGGCTCGGTGTTCAGTTCAAAACGGACTATCTGACTCCCCCCGAACGGGGCGGCGGGCAAACCGGCACCCGCGAGGTGCGCGCCTATATCGTCATCGGCAACCAGAAGAACCTCACGGTGACGGGCGGCGAAAACACGGTGATCCTCTGCGACACCCCGGGGGCTCCGAATTTTCTCCGCATCGGCGCCTGCGAAAATGTGACCGTGAAAAACCTCAAATTCGACTACA
>JAVBSA010000312.1:0-2686 GCA_031556915.1 Victivallis sp. | reverse complement strand
AATGTTCCCCCCAGGCGCAGCGCCAGAGGTTTTTATTGGCGAACCGGTACTCGTAATCGGCGATTTTCAGGATCTTGTCGCCGTTGATTTCCTTGGAGAGCGCGGCGCTGGGGCAGTGTTTGCGGCAGAGCATGCATTTGTCGCAGATCGTTCCCGGCGGAATCAGCGGATCCGGCTCCGCTTCGAGGTCGGAGATGACGGTGACGAACCGGTTGCGCGCCCCGAATTCCGGCGTCAGCGCCAGCCCGTTGTATCCCATGTCCGCCAGCCCCGCCACCACCGGCATGTAGATGTTGCTGACGTCGGGCGCGAAAACCGCGTTGAGATCCTTGTAGTTGTTGTAACGCCAGATGTTGCTCGAAGCGATCGGAATCGCGCCGTAACCCTTGTCTTCGATGAAGCACGCCATCCGGTAGGAGAGTTCGTCGAGGCGCGAGTTCATCAGGTATTGAACCGAATAGGGGCCGATCTCCTGCGGATGCTTTTCGCCGCCGAGTTCGACGCAGGCGTCGGGGTGGTGAATCGCCATGACGATCACGGTTTTCGCCCCGGGGAACACACCCTGGGGACTCATCATGATGGGGGCCGCCGCACAGCGGTCGATGCTGCCGAAACCAACCAGGTCGGCTCCGAGTTCGTAGGCGTAGCGCTTGATTTCTTCTTTCAGGTTCATCTCTTTGTCTCCGTGGGTTAAAACGAATTTTTCGCCGCTTCGGCGATGGAACACAAGGTTTCGCTTAAAAGCCGCTCATGGGCTTTGTCCGCCCGGTAGGCGGGAGCGTAGGCTCCGACCGCGCCGAGGAGGACGCCGGAACGGTCCGTGATGGCGGTCGCAAATCCGGCGAGGGTGCCGGTGAGGTTCCTGCCGATTCCGGAATCGCGCAAGCCGGCGAGATCGTTCTCCCACTCCGGCCATGCTTCGCCGGGGGAACCGTTGACTTCAAAGAAGCGTTTCCGTTCCTCCCCATCGGCGAAAGCGAGCATCATCTTGTTGGTGATCAGGCCATAAGGCTGTGAGGAATCCGCCGTCTTGAGGTTGACCACCACGTCGCTGTCGCCTTGAACGCGGAGCAGCACTTCGCGGTGCCCGTCGAGAATCGTGGTTAGAACGAAGCTTTCCCCGGTGTCCGCCGCCGCCTTCCGCAGCAGGGGTTCCATGACTGCGAGCAATTTCCGCCCCAGAAGTCCGCGCCGCAGATCGCCGCATTTGGGGCCGGGGGTGTAGAACTTTTCGCGTCGCGCCAGGTACCCGCATTGTTCCATGGTTTTGAGGATGTTCCGTACGGTCGGCAGTTTTTCATCCAGCTCCGCTGCGATCTCGCTCAAGGTCGCGCCGTCGCCGCCGATATTCGCCTTTACCACGAAATCCAGCGAATCGAGCGCCTTCTTTACCGACCGAACCAGTGTCTCAGCCATATGATTTTTGTGTCCTTCAATAATGTTGAATGTTATTTATTATAGTTGAAGTTGAATAAAAAAGCAAGAGCAGATCTGATAATTTTGCAGAAAAAGCACGAGACAGCTCGATATTCGTCAGTCAAGTCCCGGGTGTTCGGGTGATTATTCCAGCGGCTTCCGGGCGCCGCGCCAGGTACAGGCTTCCGCTCCGAAAGCGCAGCCGAGCGCAACCGCCTCCGGCAGCGTTTTCTCCTGCGACAGGCCGACCAACAGGCCGCCGTGGAACGCGTCCCCGGCTCCCACCGTATCGACCGCCTCGACTTCCGGCGCGGGAACCCGGCCGCCGCCTTTGGCGTCGAAGTAGTATGCTCCCTCGTTTCCGGCGGTGACGACGGCCGGAATCCGGAATTCACGGTACAAGCTCTCCGCCAGGTGGTCCGCCGGATAGAGCGAACGCAGCGTCTCGCGGTTCGGCGCCAGCAAATCGGCCAGTTGCGCCAGAGAGCGCCACTCTTCCGGCGAAGCGCCGCACTGCCGCACCGGGTCGAGATCGATGTCCAGGACGGTTTTCACCCCGAGCTCTTTCGCCATCCGAAGAAAGCGGATCAGGAAAGGAACGGGAATTTCACCGACTTCCACCAGGCACCACGCTCCCGGCTGAAGCCGGGTTTCCCAAAACTCCAGCGCCTCGCCATCCAGTGTCCGGAGCGAGTTCGGCAGCAGCCAGCCGCCGATGCGGCGGCGGCTTTCCCCGGCGTAAACGGCGAGATTGAAGGGAGAGAGTTCGCCCTGCCGCCGGAGTGTGAGCTCCGTCGATATTCCATACGCGCGCAGCCCTTCGAGAATCCGGTCGCCGATTTCATCGTTTCCGAGCCGGCCCAGGTAACAAGCGCGGCCCCCTGCGGCAGTGACGGCGGCAAGCGCGTTGGCCGCCGACCCGCCGTTCAGTGGAAGAACCTCCCGCGCCAGCAGCTTGTCGCGCCACGAATCGCCGAAATCGGGGGTGACGATCCTGAAATCGACGGCGGCCGTACCGAGTGCGTAAATCGGCGTCATAAGGCGGCAAGCTCCCGGAAACATTGGAATTCCTGTTCTGTAAATTGGAGGTTGTTGCCCATTCGGCAGAAACCGCCTGTCAGTACGCCCTTCTCTTGCCAATAGCGTTTGGCGATGGAGCGGAAGCCGCCGGTCGGCTCCAGCCGGGCCCAGGAGGCGTCGAGCCGCATCTGACAGCGTCGCGCCGTTTCCAGGTCGCCGCATTCGAAGGCAGCCGCGAGCTCGTGTGCAT
>JAVBSA010000365.1:0-7133 GCA_031556915.1 Victivallis sp. | reverse complement strand
GAAGGCTCCCGGCGACACCGTCCTGCTCGGCGACACCTACACGACTGAGTACTCCACCGGCTGCTACTTCTTCTACCGTCACAACACGGGGCAGGAGAAGCTGGCTGCCAGGCGCCACTCCGGCCGGGCCAACATGCTCTTCTTCGACGGCCACAGCTCGTCGCTCGACAAGGGGCAGCTGAAGAGTTCGGCGAGCCAGGTGATCCTCTCCTTCAACCAGAGTTTGTTCCGGGAAAACAACTGATGAACTTCTCCTCCGGCGCGACCGAATATGACATCACCGGCGATCCGGAGGGCTGGGTTCTGGAATTCGAATATGAATTTCCGGAACCCGGCCTGGAGCTCGCCACCTGGCGTTTGCGCTCCGATTCTCCCCGGACGCCGCCGCGGCTCAAGCTCTCCTTCAGCGCGAGCCTGACCGACTGCCAGGTGAAATGGCACCAGAAAAACCACCTGGCGGAAAGCCACCACTTTCTCCCCTGGTGGGGCAGGAACGGCCGTCTGTACACCAGTTTGGTCCGCAACGCGCCGGTCTGCTCCTTCCTGAACCTGGAAGGAGTCAACCGGATGACGTTCGCCCTCTCCGAAGCGACGCGAGACGTCTTTTTCTCCACCGGGCAGCATGAGGCCCGCGGCGGGTTGTTCATCACTGAAATCGAACTCTATGCGACGCCCGGCGACCCTTGCCTTCGGGCGGATTTCACGCTGCGGATCGACCGGAGGCCGCTCTTCTACGCCGACGCGCTGCGCCAGGTCGCCGACTGGTACGCCGCCATGCCGGAATATCGCCCGGCGCCGGTTCCGCCGGAAGTGCGGCTGCCGTTTTACTCCACCTGGTATCAGTTCCAGAAGGACGTTTCCGCTTCCCGGCTGGAGCGCGAACTGGAGTTCATCCGCGAAGGCGGCTTCCGGACGGTGATCGTCGATTACGGCTGGGAATGCGACGAAGTCACAGGCGGCGGTTCGACCTTTTCCTCCTGCGGCCGCTGGGAACCCTCCGCCGGAAAATTCCCCGATATGGCGGGCCATGTGCGGAAATTTCACGATCGGGGAATCGGCTATATGCTCTGGTTCTCCGTTCCCTTCGTCGGATGCGGAGCGCCGGAAGTATTCGAACAATTCGAAGGCAAGTACCTGAATCCTGACGCAGAAGATTTCCGCATTCTCGATCCCCGTTACCCTGAGGTGCGCGAATTCCTCATCCAAACCTATGAGCGCGCGGTGCGCGAGTGGGACATCGACGGGCTGAAGCTCGATTTTGTCGACCTCATCACGACGGTCGATCTCTTCTCGTCCGCCCTCCTCGGCGATCCGGCCGCTTCCACAGGGTATCGCGGTTGCTCGCACCGGAGCGTGGCGGAGGCGACAGGGCGCCTGCTCGCCGACGCGACCGAACGCCTGAAACGGCTGAAGCCGGATCTCATGATCGAATTCCGGCAGCGTTATTGCGGCCCGGCGACCCGCAGATACGCAACCATGTTCCGCGCCTCCGACTGCGCTTACGACATGCTGGAAAACCGGGTCCGCACCATCGACCTCCGGCTGCTGGCGGGCGATACGGCTGTCCACTCCGACATGATGATCTGGTCGGCCGGAGAGAGCGCGGAAGTCGCCGCGCTGCAGATTCTCAATGTGCTCTTCAGCGTTCCCCAGGTCTCCGTGCTGCTGGAAAAGCTGCCGGAACGCCATCGCGTCATGTTGAATTTCTGGATGCGTTTCATGACGGAACACCGGGAGGCCCTGCAGTCGGGCCGTCTGGAACCGCTCCATCCGGAGCTCAGCTACCCACTGGTGACCGCCTATGGAAAAAGCGAAGCGATCACCGCCGTTTACGAACGGAGGATGACGGCGGCGGTCGCCTCCCGTCACCTGGTGGTCAACGCGACCCGCGGAGACGCCGTAAACCTGGAGCTGAAAACCCCGGGGGCCGTCCGTTGCTTCGATGCGACGGGAACCCCCGCCGGGCAATTCCGTTTCGACCGGTCCGGCTCGGTTCGCTGCCCGGTTCCGCCCTCCGGCTACCTCGAATTCACTCCGGGATAAGGGCCTGCGGCCGCCGCGCTCCTTGCCGTGTCCTCCCGGCAGATAATGGGTTCTTCAGCTTGTTTCCCCTTGCCAGGTGAAATCGCGCAGGGAACGGGAAGCGTTTTTCCGAAACTCCAGCGGCGTGACGCCGTGTTCCCGGCGGAACGCGCGGACGAAATAGTTCATGTCGGAATATCCGGTCAGCTCCGCCACCTCGGTGACGCTCTTCAGCGGGTCGGTCAGCAGCATGCGCGCCAGGAACATCCGTTTTCGCGTCACCATCCGCATGATGCTGACGCCGAATTCCTGACGGAAAAGGACGTTCAGGCGCGAAGGACTCAGTCCGCTTCGCCTGGCGATCTCCTCCTGCGTCAGGGGTTCGGTGAAATGTTCCTTCAGGAACCGGACCGCCCGGCGAAGCGCGGGGTGGCGCTGTTCGACCAGGTCGCGCTCTTTCTCCAGCGTCCTCAACCGTAGCAGCAGCAGCCCCAGCAGCCGGTTGGCCTGGGCGATTTCCCCTTCGTGCGTAAAGAGTTCGAGAATCTGCTTCATCCAGATTTGGAAATAGTCGTCGTTTTTCAGCAGGACCTGGCGCAGCGAAAGATCCAGTTCCGGGGAACCGGGGTCGAAACCCACGTAATAAAGTTCCGAAAATCCCTGGTCGACCTGTTTGTGAAGCGTTTCCGGCGGGGTGACCAGGAGACTGCCCGGCGGGCATTCGAAAACGACTCCCCGGGGGAACAGCGTCCGGTTGAGGCCGCCGATGGCCAGCACCAGCTCCGGACACCGGTGGCTGTGCCAGTTCAGTTTGGGCGGTGAATCGGCGTTTCCCCGGTAATGGCCGGTATAGGTTACCATCGGCGGAGTTTCCTGCATCGTTTTTCCCTTCCTGCTTTAATCATTATCATAACACCTCGGCGGAAAAATGCAAGCAGTCGAATTGTGCTGTTTTTCAATTTTTTTCTCCTGTCGAATCCGGTGGCAAATACGGAAGAAGCGTTTATGTTGATATCTACAACACGGGAGGATTGTTTATGATGTCGAACCGTCTGCATGAAATGTATGAGAAAACCCGCGCCCATGATTACCGGAAATTCCGGCGAATGCCGCTACCGGTGAAAGAGTTGCCGGATCTTTCACCCTGCCGGGCCGCCGCGGAGGCGTTTCTGGCCGGCGTCGCAATGGAGGAGCCCGTGATCGTGCCGGGCGACCGTTTTTTCTTTACCCGGACGCTTTCGGGAAAGGCCGTTCCGCCCCAGGGGGGAATCCGCATTGAAAATATCACAGCCGATTGGAATTTGCTGTTGAGCCGGGGATTGACCGGGCGCATGGAAGCCGCGCGAAAGAAACTGGCGGAACCGGGGATTTCCGCCGGGAGCGTCGATTTCCTGGCAAGTTCCATCGCGATGATGGAAGCGGTCGCGGCGTTCTCCGAACGTTATGCGGAAGCCGCCGAACTGGCCGGCGACGCGGCCGGGGCCGCGCTGCTGCGCAAGGTGCCGCTCCATCCGGCCGCGACGCTTCACGAGGCGCTGCAATCGGTCTTCTTTCTCTTCTCCATGCTCCATCTCAGCGCCGTGACGCTCCAGGGGCTGGGGCGCATGGATCAATATCTGGAACCCTATTATACACGGGACCTGGCTGAGGGAAGGCTCGATCGAGCCGGGGCGGGTGAACTCCTGGCGGAGTTTTTCATGATGCTCAACCGCGACGGCGATCTTTACGGCATGGCTCAGCAGGGGGATGACGGCGAGTCGCTTATGCTCGGAGGCAGCCGCCGGAACGGGAGCGGCGGCTGCAACGATCTGACGTTGCTTCTGCTGGAGACCGCATATGAGGTTTCGATGATCAACCCCAAGATCAATCTGCGTGTCGACTCCCATACGCCCGAAGCGATTCTGAGGGCAGGGGTGAAGTTGACCGGGCGGGGATTGGGGTTTCCTCAATACTGCAACGACGAGGTGGTGATTCCCGCGCTGGTGAAGTTCGGTTATCCGTTGGAGGATGCCCGCGATTATACCGTGGCCGCCTGCTGGGAGTTCGTCGTCGGGGATGGACGGGACATCCCGAATCGTTTCTGGATCAATCTGGCTTTGGCGGCGGATCGGGCGATTCGAACGGCGTTGCGGGAAAATCTGAGTTTCGATCAACTTCTGGAACGGATCAAGCCGGAAATCCGCGCCCAGGTTCCGGAGCTTCCGGCCCGGCCGCTTCTCTTCCCCAATCCGCTGTTTTCGGCGTTGAGCGGGCAGTGCCTCGAGCGGGGACGCGATCTTCATGACGGCGGGGGGAGCCATTATCATTTCGGCTGTCTCGGCTGCGGCGCTTCGACGGCGGCGGATTCGCTGGCGGCCGTGAAGAAATGGGTTTACGATGAGCGCCGGATTGCGCCGGCTTCCCTGCTGAAGGCGCTGGAAGATAATTTCGAGGGGGATGAGGAGCTGGTGAAGCTGCTGAAAGACGCACCGAAAACCGGCGGCGACGATCCTGAAAGCAACCGGTTTCTCCAGCTTGTCTTCAACAGCCTGGCCGATGTGCTCGAAGGGATCGGGGACAACGGACTCGGCGGCCGGATCCGGCCCGGAACCGGTTCGGCGCAGGGGTACGCGGTCCTGACGCAAACCGATCACCCGTTGCGGGTTCACGCCACGGCGGACGGGCGGAGGGACGGCGAATATATCAGTTCGAGCCTGGCTCCCGCTCCGGGCGTCCGTGCTCCGGGAGCACTGAGCATTCTGCGGACGTTCGGAAAGCTCGATTACGGGCGGCTTTGCAACGGGGGGCCGGTCACCCTGGAATTTGCCCCCGCCTATTTTCGCGGTCCCGAAGCGCCGGCGAAGACGGCGGAGTTGATCCGCGCCTTTGTCCGTTCCGGCTGCCAGCAGTTGCAGATGAACGTTCTCGACCGCGAACTTCTCCTGGAGGCGCAGCGCCGTCCCGAACTTCATCGCGACCTCATTGTCAGGGTCTGGGGGTGGAGCGGTTACTTTGTGGAGCTGGACCGGATCTATCAGGATCAGATCGTCGGCCGCCAGGCTTACGGGGAATAAGCGGATGGAAGGATGGGTTTTCGACATCGGCGAGGCTTCCGTGCATGACGGGCCGGGGCTGCGGACGACCGTTTTCCTGAAGGGGTGCCCGTTGCGCTGCCGCTGGTGCCATTCTCCCGAGGGGCAGAGCCCGGAACCGGAGACGCTCCAACTGCCGGTCGGGGACCGGATTTGCGGCGTCCGTTGGGAATCCGGTGAACTCGCGCGGTATCTGGCGGGAGTTGCCGCGCTTCTCGGTGCGCAAGGCGGGATCACGTTCACCGGCGGCGAACCGCTGATGCAAGCGCCTTTTTTGCTGGAGGTGCTGAAAAAGCTGCGCGGAATCCACACGGTTGTGGAAACTTCCGGATTTTGCGGCCGGGAGGAGCTGCTTCGAGCGTCGGAGTCTTGTTCGTTGATCCATTACGGAGTCAAAATTCTCGATGACGCGGCTTCGAAATACTGGACAACGGTTCCCGCCCGGATGATTCTGGAAAACCTGCGTGCGTTGGATGATTTTGAGGACGGGGCCGGATATATTTTCCGGCTG
This sequence comes from Victivallis sp., assembly GCA_031556915.1. Lineage (GTDB taxonomy): Bacteria > Verrucomicrobiota > Lentisphaeria > Victivallales > Victivallaceae > Victivallis. Next base: position 1,529 of record JAVBSA010000365.1, on the reverse strand, counting down.
CCGTTGATTGGCGGGGTGATCGACGCCGAGTTGAATTTGCGCGCGTTGATGGCTTTGAGCCGTACGTTGCGCCGCCTTCAGCGGATCGATTTCCTGCCGGTGAACCGGTTGGCTCCGGCGAAATACGCGGCTTGCGGCCGGGTGTTCGACCCGGCGTGCGCGAATGTTGGTACAGGTCGGATTCCGGAGTGGTTCGCGCCGGGCGTTCCATGGCGCCTGCTGACATAAGCCGCTTCTCCTTCCGTTAACGGCATGATAGACGACCCTGGCCCGGTCGTGCGTGAATAAACAACGACTTTGCGTCCGCCGTGTCCTGCGGCACAAAGTCGCTTTTATTTGTTCCTCTGTCCAAAAATCTGAGCGGCGGTTTCCACGTGAATGGCACGGTTTCCGCGCATCAAATAAAAGATCCTGGATCCGTGAAGATTTCATTTGTAATTGAAGTGTTCCGGTGCTATTTTTCTGCAACCTGAAACAATGGAGGTGGAGAATGGAGCGTCTGAGCAGAAGCTGGAGCATCTTCAAAAAATCATTTCAACTGATTCAAACCGAGAAGAAGCTGTTGATTTTTCCGATCATTTCCGGCATCTCCATGCTGATCCTGGTCGGGTTGATTTTCAGCGGGCTGGTTCTCTATTTCATCAACTCCGGCGAGCTCGAATCCTCGGCGGCGGCTTTGGGCGAAAGCACCGCCACTCCTGCCGCGACGTCGCCGGTCGAATGGGTTATCTACGCCCTGATTTACCTCCTGACCATGACCTTGACCAACTTTTGCAATGTGGCGTTTTTCAGCGAAATCATCAAAGGATTGAACAGCGAAAGCGTTTCGGTTTCGCGTGGGTTCAAATTCGCGCTGTCGCGCTTCAAAGCGATTTTCCTGTGGTCGCTTTTGGCCGCCACCATCGGCGTGATGCTGCGGATGCTGGAGGAACGCATGGGGATACTGGGCAAAATCGTCATCAACCTGATCGGCGTGGCCTGGGCGGTGGCGTCGGTGTTCGTCATCCCCTCGCTGGCGGCCGACGCAGCGTTGGATAATCCGATCGAAGCGTTGAAGCGTTCCGCCGGAACCATCAGGCGCACCTGGGGCGAATCGCTGGCCGGTTTCGTCGGCTTCGGCGCGCTGAATCTGCTGGTGTCCGTTATCGGAGTCATTTTGTTCATCGCGTTGCTGATCGCCATGATTTCAACAACCGGGACGCCGCTCTTCTACGTCAGTCTCGCCGTACTGTCAATCCTGGTTCTGGCGCTGTTCGCCTACTTTTACGTCGCGGCCATTGCGCGGCAAGTCTACATTGCCGCGCTCTATTTGTACGCCAACGGCCAGCAGCAAATCGGAACCTTCTCCAACGTCGAATTTGAGGGAGCTTTCCGCCTGAAGAAATAAGCGCGGCACACGGGGGAGCCGGGGAGGCTCAGCCGACCGGGTCCAGGGCCTTTCGGCCTTGGCGCGGTTTCCAAAGGGCGCGGAGCCCTTGGGTGGAGTTTGAGGCAAAGCCTCAAGGTTTCTCGCGCGCCGGTGACGCTGA
>JAVBSA010000064.1:0-5034 GCA_031556915.1 Victivallis sp. | reverse complement strand
GCTCGACCTGGTCGTGGGCGCACCACCAGAGCAATCCGCGGCAGTCGTGCGCATAGGTGTTCCAGAGCATGTTTTCCATATACCGCCCCGCCACGGCTTCGCTCGATTGGCAGGGGCCGAGATTCCCGGCCTCCTCGACAAACGACGGGACGCCGCCGACATCGCCGTAAAGACGCGTCTCCGCCGTCGCATGGAAGGCGTTGCGCATGGTGTTGAGGGGGTCGACATTGCAATGCGGGGTGAACAGAGGATACGGGTGGGTGCAGAGCACATCCGTGACTTCCGCCTGGTCTGCGATCAGCCAGTTCCCTTTTTCGCAGGTGAGCGAATGCATGCCGGAGACCACGGGCCGGGCGGGATCCTCCACCCGGATGGCAGCGGTGATGCTGTTGCTCCAATTCCAGGCGCCCTGGGGCGAACCGGGGTCGGCGAGGCAGTTGCACTCGTTCCCGAGATCCCAGGCGGCGATGGCGGCGCAGTCTTTGAGCTCCTGTACGAGAAAGCGAACCATTTTCACCTGCCACTTGATCGCGGCGGGGTCGGTATGGACGTTGACGCCTTCAAAGGCGGGCGGCACGTGCATCCGGCCGGACATCCAGCCGGTGACGAGGCCGACGACCAGCTTGATCCGGTGTTTCGCCGCGATTTCACAGAAGGCGCGGAAGTGTTCGACCATCACCGGATCCATGCCGGCCCGGCCCGCCGGGGTATCGGGCAGCGGCGCTTCGCCCATCCGCATTTCGACGAAGTGCTGGCCCCAGGTGGTGTGCGCCTTGATCGGCTGAAAATCGGGCCAGAGCGGAAAAACCCGCGCGACTTCAACGCCGTTGGCAGCGAGAAGACGGAAATCCTCCTCAACTACCTCCGGCCGCCAATCGCGCCACATCGCGGTACCCGCATGACTCGCCCAATAGTTGCACCCGACGAAGAAAGGAGTGCCCTTCCCGAAAATCCCCTGCGGTTTATCCATAGAATACCTTTTAATTTTTAAGTTTTCCTAGAATATACCGCAGAATTCAGAATATTCAATTCCGGAAGCCGGCAGCCAGCAGGTAATAACCGTGCAATATATTGCAAACTCCGCCCGAGGTATGGTTCCGGTAATCGGGCACGGAGGCGGCATGGGAAAAGCGCCTGAAGAAATCCGGAGCCGGCGCATAATCCCCGCAAAGCGCCACACTGACCGCAAGATTGCCGATGGCGCGCATCACCTCGAAGGCATCCATAAACTCCTGCCGTTCCCACGGCTTCAGATAGAGCAATCCGAAATAGAGCGCCGGCCGCCCCGGGGTCAGGGAATCTTCGCGCAGCGTCATTTTCCACGCCTGATGCCAGGGCAAAGCCGTCGCCGACCAGCTGCCTTTGAAATTCAGCATTTTCACCTCTTCCCGGTAGAAATGCTCTTCGGAGAGAGCGGCGGTGACCCGCATGGCTTCCCGGATCTTCTCCAGCCGCCCCGGATCGTCGTCCGCTTCCGCCGCGAGCGCCAGAGAAATCTGCATTTGCACGAGCTGAAGATTCCACCACTGCTTCCGCCGGTCCATCGCCAGGGTCTCTTCGAGCGCGCGCGGCGCATAACGGCAGTAAAGTTCATGCCAATGCGGATTGCGGGTCACATCCCAGGCGGCGAGATAGAACATCGGGAGCCGGAACGCTTCGTGGGCCTCGATGTCGAGCATCCGGGAAACCAACGCCGGTTTGCCGTCCAGCCGCAGCAGGTTGTCTTCGTTCCCGGGGCGGACCGCCCGCTCGCAATAGGCGGCCGTATCGGCGAGCAGCCCGGCGATCCGGCTCCGGTCGGCGGCGTCAGCGAATTCACAGTGGAAAAACCTCCACAACCCGTAGATATCCAAAGTGAACTGATCGCGCGACGAATTGATGTAGCAGGAGCGGCCGTCGCGGCAACTGATGCTCCGCGCCACGAAACCGCGGGTGCCGTGAACGGTCGCGCACGCCTCCATCCCCGCGATCATCCGGCGTGCGAAATCGATCGACTCCGTACGGTGTTCCGGCTCTAGGCGCGCCCGCAGGATGCACGCCTCCAGCACGGAACCGGAATTCAACATGCTGTCTTCCATCCCGGTTCCCCAACCGGCCGGATTGGGAACGTGGCGGGCGATCTCTTCCGGATAGGGCATATGATCGAAGCGGTGCGCCGGATCGTCGGAAGAGAGCGAATCATAGACGACATTGGTTTCTTCACAGAACAGCCGGGTTTTCAGCAATTGCCAGGCGTCGTTCATTTTCATTTTGAAAGCGGGATTCATGGTTTCGACTCTTCCTTTCGGTCGGCGCAATATAAAAACAGAGGAGGGCAATTGTTGTTCCGGTCGGTAATGCGCAATTCCCGGCCGCCGCTTACGGCGCGGCTGAATTCGATTGTTCCGTTCGCCGGAACGGAGAGAGAGAATCCCGGAGCGGATTCGCGGCCGTCGACTTCCAGTTTCAAATCGAGCGCAACCGGTTGGCCGGAAAAGTTGAACGCGGTCACCTTCAGCGGGAAGCTGCCGCCCATCGGCGAATAACCGGCCGCGTGGCGCGGCAACTCTTCGAAATGATGGCGCAGCACAACCGGAAATGCTTTGGCAACCGGCGATTTCCGTTGCCGCAGCAGTTGGCGCGTCCGCATTGCGTCGGTATCGGCCGTCGCCAGCCGCGCGGCGGAAGCATGGGGCAATTCCGCATAGAGCACGCCGCCGGAAAGTAGTATCGTACCATCCGCCCGCAGCGCCGCCGCAGAACCGTCGATTCCGAAAAAGGCGGAGGCGGGAAAATCCTTCAATGGAATTCCGCCGCCGTCGGCCGCGAATACGACAACGGCCTTTGTTCCATCTGAAAAAACCCGGGCGGAACGGCATCCGGCGGGCAAGCGGCTCAAGTCGCCGAGATAGGCCATGCCGGAAAGACGTCCCACGGCCGCCGCGTAAGCGACGAAACCGCGCAACGGCGTCGAATCGCAATCGAACATCCCGAAATTATTCTTTCCCTCATCGAAGAAGGGCAGGCAGAAGGCGTAATACCGATCGACGCCGATCGCTTTCGACTCCACCGCTTTGCGGACGATCCAATTGGCGGAAGCGCGGTCAGCCTCCGCCGCGGGCCGGCGGCTCCCCTGGGGCCACGCCCGGCCCGACTCCGTAATCCAGACCGGTGGAATCCTCCGGGAGATCCCCGCGATGTTTTCCATATTGCAGGCGAAGTCGGAGGCCAGTTTATCCGGCGTATCGTAGTAGTTGAAGGAAATCGCATCGACCGCGTCGAAAAAACCGTTTTCGGCATAAACGTTCAGCAGCCGCGGCGGCGGCTGGGGATAACAGAACGCCATCCCGATCAACGGAGTGGAGAGACGGTTTTCGTCCAGCAGGCGCCTGACCAGCCAGGTCAATGCCGCGGTGCCGTCCGGCGGCGCGCATTTCCGTTCGATGTCGCCTTCGTTGAAAACCTGTACGCCGGAGGCGGAAGGCTCCTCCTGCCGGAGCATTTCCAGCAGCGGCCCGGCAAAGCGGTCGAGCCGGGTCACCTGTACCTGACGGGGGCGCTCCGTTCCCGTCCAATCGGAAAAGTGTTCGTAAAAAGTCAGTACGCGAATTCCGTACCGGCCTGCCGCCCCGCGCAATTCCGACCAGTGACCGGCTCCGAAGTCGATTTTCGCTTCTTCCGGCGCCCGCAGGAAAAATCCCGCCATTTCGCGAATCTGCCCGATCCCGCTGCGGGCGAGCACCTTGAGATATTCTTCCTGTAAGCTGAAATCGGAAAACAGTGCGGTCTGGCCGCCGCTGACCGCCTTGACGGAAAGGATCGTATTGATCCCCCAGAAATCATCGAATCCGCCGCAATGCTCCGCCAGCGAGGCGATTCCGATCCGCTGACCGGTCAGCGGAAAATCAAGCTCGTGAAAACCGGCGGGGAACGTCATCCGGACAGTCAGGGAGCCGCCGGAGACCGTCCCCCTCCCTTCGCCCGTTTCCGCGCCGGCGAAGTCGCGAACCAGATAACGCAGTTCCGTTCCGTCCGGAACTCCGTCGGCGGCGAAAATGATTTCACACGGTACGCCCGGTTGCACAAAACAGGCCAGGGGCGAAGAGCATGTGAGAGAAGGCGACGCGGCCTGAACCGTACCCCAAAGCATTGCGATGACTCCCGCCAGAGTGAATAATTTCAACATATTCAATACTTCCGCCATTGCCCGCGCAGGATGATGACCTGAAATCCCTGTTCCAGCAGATCGGCCGTACCGGGGGTGGTTCCGTGCCCGTCCGCAAAGGCCAACACCCCCCGGTCGTTGTGGTGAATGCTCGTATTGTAAAACCAGTTGCCTTTGGGGGCGTAGCACCAGGAACCGAGTCCCACGTTTTCCGGTTTGTCGCTGGTGAGCGGATCGCGGTAAGTATCGGTAAAAAGATGGAGCCGGCTGGTATTTCGCATCTTCTTGGTGGAATAAATCACCGTATAAGGGCTATTGGCGCAGGGGCTGTAAAATTTACCGAATGAGTCGGAGAGCGGCGGCGCGCCCCCCTCCATGTAATCGGTCCCGAGCAGATGATTGAAAATCGCATAGGTATACCCGGAGATATAGGCGCCCTTGTCCCGCAATACCTGTCCCTTCTGGGTCGGGCAGAACATCACTTCCTTCGAAACGTACGTCATCGCCGGCAGGAGGTCCCCCCATGCTTCCCGGAGCTGTCCTCCGTGGATGTTGCCTCCCAGCCAGCCGTAAAGATAACCGTCGTGATCCTGCGCGTAAAACTGTTGCCCGGCCATGACCTGCCGGATCTGGGAGAGGCAATTGGACTGCCGCGCGCTCTCCCGCGCCCGGGTCAAAGCGGGCAGCAGCATCGCCGCCAGAATGGCGATGATGGCGATCACAACAAGAAGCTCGATCAACGTGAATACTTTTCTCATAAACAAATCCTTTCCTTTAAGGGGTGACATATTCCGGTTCGACGATTTCAATGATTTCCGAGTTCGGCCGCGGCAGCCGCAGCGCATCGATGCTCCGTTCCAGCAATTTGCCGGTATTGAAGGCGATGAAGT
>JAVBSA010000452.1:0-3198 GCA_031556915.1 Victivallis sp. | reverse complement strand
CCCCCTTCAGGAGCCTGGCGGCCATGGAGTTGCAAACCGGGAGAGGCGGGGCCGCAACGGTAAACGCGGTTTCCTTCTTCATTGCCGTCTCCGGGATGAACCCGGGGGAACGCACGACGGGGCCGCGGAAGGGGACGACTTCGCCCGGCAGGGCGGCGTATGCTTCGCGGAACCGGCGCAAGCCTTCCTCGCAACGGGCTTCGAATTGTTCGGGGTGCAACCGGGGGACGGCCCACTCCCAGAAAGCGCGGCGAAGCGCCTTGAGTTCACTGGCGGGCACGAAAAATTCCCCTTCACATTCGGCGGCGACTTCACCGGCCCGCCAAAAAGCTGGGGGCGCGGAAGCGAACTCGCGTTCCGCATCGGCAGAGTCGAAGGCGCGATTGCGCGGCGGGGCGAAGGCGGTTTCAACGCTCCAGACTTCGTCCACCCCGTCGATCCGGGCTTCCCAGCGCGATGCGGAGAGCTTGAGCCGGAGCTTCAAGGGAATCCGCCGCTCCGGCAGCGCGGCGACCCGGCGGGTGAAATCGAAGCCGTTTTCGCCGATCTTATAGAGCGTCATTCCCTTGGTTCCCTCAAAGGAACCGGGCAGGAAACAACGGCTGCCGGAACGCACTTTGACCACATTCCCGCCCTGCTCTTTAAGGGCGATCAGGGTAAAGCTGTCGCCGTTTTCTCCGAGGCGCAGCCGGTCGCCGAGATGGAGCCGGGCGCCGGCGTGGAGCGTGATTCCGTCGGGCGCACGTCTCTCCACCGTCCCCACCGGAACGCCGAAGGAACCGGGGCGTGAGGGATCGATGAGGGAGGCCCACTCCTTCGCAAAATAAAATCCCCTGGAAGCACGCCGGGTTGAGGTGGAACGCAGCAGCTGTTCCGCTTCGGCCGGATCGCCCGACCCGTCGATCAGCATCCGGTAGGCGCGAACGGTTTTCCAGACATATTCGGGACCGCGCAGCCGCCCCTCGATCTTGAGGGAGGCGATGCCCATTTTCCGCAATTCCGGCAGGAGCGGGACTCCTTCGAGATCGGCGGGCGAAAGGAAAAATCCCTCTTTGTCGCCCACCCGGTAAGCCCGGCGGCAGGGTTGTTTGCATTTGCCGCGGTTGCCGCTCCATCCCCCCTGCGACGAGGAAAGGAGGCAGCGCCCCGAAAGCGAACAGCAGAGCGACCCGTGGATGAAGACTTCAAGCTCGATTTGTGAGCGCGCCGCGATCAACCGGAGTTCGTCGAGCGTCAGCTGCCGTTCGAGAATCACCCGGGAGAATCCGAGGCGCGCGGCAGTGGCGACGCCGGCCGAATTGTGGATCCCCATCTGGGTGGAGGCGTGGAGTTGGAGCGAGGGGAAATAGTTCCGCACCATTTCGACGACTCCCAAATCCTGAACGATCAAGGCGTCGGGGCCGAGTCGCGCCACCTCCTTCAACTGTTCCGCCGCTTCCGAAAGTTCCTGCTCCTTGAGGAGCGTGTTGAAGGTGAGGTAAACTTTTCTGCCGGCGGCGTGAAAATGCTCGATCACCCGGCCGAGGGAATCGAAGGTGAAATTTTCCGCCCGTTCCCGGGCGTTGAAGCGGCCGAGGCCGCAATAGACGGCGTCCGCCCCCGCCTCGAAGGCGGCGACGGCGGTTTCGGCGTTCCCCGCCGGGGCGAGAAGCTCAACTTTCCGCATCCAGCTCCTTGAAAATTTGAATCGTGCGGTAAAGGGCGCGCGGCAGGTGGAAAAACGCTTTGCCGGAGGATGCTTTGGCGGGAACGTGAATCGAACCGTCCAGCCCAACCAGTTCGAACCACTCCAACAGCACCGGATCCTTGAAATGGTCGAAGCTCCACGACTCCACCTCGCGGAAGCGTTGGAGGAACCGCAGGTCGCCCGTCATTTTATAGCAGTAGGCCGCGGCGACCATCGCTTCATTGTGCACCCACCAGTATTTCACCATGCCGCGCATATCCGAGAGCGGTTTATCCAGCGCATCCATGAAGGAATACAACCCGCCGTACTGGCGGTCGGCGGCGTAATCGAACATCCGGATCGTCCACTCCGGAATCTTATCCAGCACCTCGTGGCCGCCGATCGCTTCCGCGCCGCGCGCCATGAACCACATCGATTCGAAGTCGTGGCCGACCACCACCGCCCGGTAGGCGGTACGCGAGAGATCGAGCTGGCCGGAGGAAGGCAAATTCTCGAGCCAGCGCCCGACCTCTTCGCAGTAGAAGGCCGGAATCGAATCGAGCGCAAGCCGGATCGCGTCCTGCATATCATTGTTTTCATCGCAGCCGCATTCGATCAGGTTCCGGGCGACTTCGCAAAGGTGCATATAGCTGCCGCGCCGGCGCATGGCGGGGAAGAAGTCCGACGCCGAGGCTTTCTCGGCCTCTTTCAACCCGGCGAGGAAATGGCGGAAACAGTTCCGCGCTTCGGTCCGGAACCGTTCTGCGCCGGTGGCGCGGAAGAGTTCGGCGCAGGCTTTCCCGGCGTAGATGCTCCCATTGACGAGGAAGAGACCTTTGCCTCCGCCGCCGACGGCATAGGGGTAGACGCCCTCCTCCAGCTTCTGTTTCAGGCAGAATTCGGCTCCGTAAAGGGCGCGTTCCAGGAAGACGTCCTGACGGTACTCCGAGTTATAGAGCATGGCGAATCCCCAGACGGTCCGCCACTGCATCCACATGAATTTGGTCTGATCGAACGATTTCCCCTCGCGGTCGAGGCTGTTGTGGTAACCTCCGTGTTCGAGGTCCATGCCGTATTCCATCCAGAAGGGGACGACCGAGTTCAGCAGTTCGTCTTCGTGCCGCCGGATGATTTCACGATATTCTGATTTCATTTTTTTCGTTTGCTCCGTAGAATCTATTAAGATACACCTTCGCGGCTGAAATTTCTGCCCGGATTCATCAATTTTTCTCTAAAAAACACAGAAACAGACTTGACATAATTATCTTAGGCGAATATTGTTTAAGGCAAACAACCAAGAAAGGCGAGCCCGGCATATGGACATTTCCTTTTCCTGTGACAAATGCGGTCAGGAGATGACCATCGACTCGCAATACGCCGGCATGAACACCAATTGCGTCAACTGCAATGAAGAGGTGCTGATTCCGGCGCCGCCCGCCCCCGAAGCGGAAGACACCTTCAAGCTGAAACCCCAGCCGCCCGCGCCTCCGCCTCCCCCGCCGCCCCCGAAACAGGAGACAAGGCCAGAGACG
>JAVBSA010000712.1:0-14013 GCA_031556915.1 Victivallis sp. | reverse complement strand
GGCTGAGGATTGGTTCAAGAATAAGATCTTCTCCTGTCCCGGAGCGGCCAATTCCAATCCGGGCAGAACTTATGCGGCGCATCTGAATTGCGTCAGTGCGAACGGCTCGTTGGGCCCTAATCCGATCAAATACGGCTCCATTACCTCCCCCTCCAACAAAGTGCAATTCATGGACAGCGTGGATGGCGACTGGTGGGCGCTGGAATTCTATTTCAGCCACGGAATCACGACCAGCAAAAACGCCGCCGCTCCCCGTCACAGCGACCGGGTGAACACCACTTTCCTCGACGGGCATGTCGCGGGGGTTGCCGGGCGGTTTTATCAGAATTACGCCACCATAGGCGGGCCTTGGGATTACAAGGTCAAAACCGAATACGACTGGAAATAGCAATGAGAAAGTTTCTGCTGCCCGCAATGCTGTTCGCCGCCTCTCTGCTGTCCGCGGTTCCCGTCGAATTGACGGGGCTGCCGGCGGGGAAGGTCACCTTCCCCGGAACCGCCCCCGCCAAGGGGAAACCGGAAAGTCTGATTTCCGGTCCTGGCGGTGAAGTTGTGAATTTTTCGAAGCTGGAGGGAACGAAGGTTCTCATCGAGTTCCCCGCCCCGGTCGCATTGCCGGAGATCGCCGTGATCCGCTACGGTTACGACGACTGGGCGGTCCCGCTCGAAATCGAATACAAAGTCAACGACGGCGAAGTGAAAAAAGCGAAGCTCGCCGCGCCGCGCATTGGCCCTCATATCGGCGCGAAGAAACTGGAGGCCGACCTGATTCCGCTCGGGCCGGAGCCCGTGTCGAAGCTCGAGCTTACCGTCGTTGATGTGGACACCAAAAGCAAGCAGTATTGCGCCCACGGAATCCTGAAGCTGGCGATTCCGAAAGGTGCAACGGCTCCCGCTGCGGTGAAGAAGGTGGAAGGCGGAGTCGCTTACGCGCTTTCACCGCTGTCGAAAGCGGCGGTGACGGCGATTTCCGGCATCAAGGAGCCGGAACGGCTGATTTCGGGGAACCTGGACGGCGTCACGGTCGGCGATGTCGCGACCTTCGCGTTCCGCGTGGTGTTCGACGAGCCCGCCGCGCTGCCGGAAATCGCACTGGTCCGGGTCGGCTGGAGCGATTGGGCGCTGCCGAAGGAAATCGAAATCAAAGTGAACGGCGGGAGCGCGCGGAGCTTCCCCCTTTCCGCCGAACGGGTCATGCCGAACGCCAAAAAAGCGGCTTACCCGGCGGACATTCTCAAGCTCGGCGGCGAACCGGTGAAAACACTGGAATTCAAAGTCACCGCGATTGAAACCGGCGCGAATAAACACGGCACGTTGAAGCTGTTCGTGCCCGGAAACGCTTGCGTCGAACAGCCGGTTGTCATGGATTGCACGAATACATCGGGAATCGAGATGGAGATCGAGGTAGATTCCCCGGTTCGGGAAGCCGTCCTGGCTGCCGCGATCTACCGGTTCCGCGGCGAAGCCGTCTGGAATCGCCCGCTGCCGCCGCTCGACAAAGGCGTCAACAAATTTTTCATTCCCTGGAGCGAATTCGGCAATCCGGCCGAACCGGAAAATGCGCTCAATCCGGGCAATGTGCATCAGCTGCGACTGGTTTTTCCCCGGTTTACCGGGAAGACCGCGTTCCGTTTCTCGCCGGTTTCCGCGTTGAAAAAGAATGATTTCTGGGCAGGCTTCGCGATGCCCGATTTTTCGGCCGGCGCCGACGGCTGGCGCGGCGGGATTCCCGCCGAAGGCTTCGGCCGCTTCGGCTACCAGCCGAGCAACGGGTTGCTCACCTTCAACCTGCAGGGCGACGGCTTGTTCTACCAGACCGCGGGCGGAGCGCATTGCAGCTTCACCTTCGGCAACGGCGGCGCCCAGGCGGTTCAGTGGTCGCGTTTCGACGCGGCGGCCGATTACATGGTGCGGACAACGCTCAAACGCTTTGTCGGAGCCAAAGAAAACAAGGTGACCAGCCGTGCCTACGGCATGTTCGACGCCAGCCGTCTGCCGGAGCGTTATGTGGCGAGCGTGCTTGCTCCCGGTATTCTGATCCATTCGCTCGACGCCGTGTTCACGGTAAAGCCGGACAACGATCTCGGCACCGCCCATCTGCTGGTTCCCGGGGCGGACGGCAAACTGTGCTGGCTCAAAGCCGACGGGGCGGATCTTGGCGGGCTCGCCGAAGGGTGGGTCCTTCTTTTTTACGAGAAACGCCCGGAACAGCCGCTCCTGTTCGCGTTCGACCGCAAGGTCGAGCGGTCGGTTGCGGATGGCGGCGCGCTCGGTTTCATCTTCGGCGGCCCGCGCGGCTGGCTCGGTATCGGCACCCCGGCCGGATACCGTTCATGGGAGGGAACCATTGGTACATTGGATCGGCATACGGAACGGATCGCCGACGTTTCCCGGCGCCTGGCGGAGCTGCTGCGCAATTATCCGCTTCAGAGCGACATGAAGTTCAAGGTCGAAAACAACCGGGTCGAGTTTGCGGAAGGGTTCCGCTTCATCAACTGGCGCAACGCCTGGAATGAGGGCGGCGAGGTTCGCATTCCGTGCCCGCCGCTGGTCGCTTTCGGCGCGGACCAGGGGTATCCGGTCTCGTTCCCGGGTGGGGAGCCGGAACCGTTCGGAATCGACACCAAATACGGCCCTTACTGCACCTGGCCGCTGGCGAAAATGGCGCGTGGCCGTTATTCGCTGCCGGTTCCACCGGCTGACAATTTGATTTACCCGAAAGTGTCCGGCGATTCGAGAACTGCCGAATATGCCGCGGCAATCGCGAAACACATCGCCGGCAACGGGGAAAAACCGCTCAAGGGAGATTCGCTGGCCGGTTGGTGGATGCGCGCCTCCGGTGCTATGGCGCAGGGATTGTTTTCCCCGGCGCAGCAGGCCGAGATTTCAAAGAACTGGAAACCGCTGATTGAATTCGTCGCTTCCCCCCGCGCCTGGCATACGCGCCGGGAACCGCACAGCGGCGTTCGCTATCCGATCTCGTTCGCCTGGGTGGACCGCGCGAACGAAGTGCTCGGCGATCCCAACTCCGGTGTCGGCGCCGCCCTTTCCGGAGCGGCCGACTATGCGCGGTTCTCGGGCGACTGGGCGACAATTGAACAAAATTGGGAGGCGATCCGCCGGTATCCGCTTTTCTTCTACCGTTCGCACGACTGGGCGATGATGCAGTCCGGTTGCCGGGAGCACACCGCCGCCTCGGCGATCGATATGGAGGTGATCTCCTATGAAGGCGTCGCCGGGCTCTGCCGCATGGCGAATACACTGGGAAAAGAGGACGACCTCGCGGCCGGGCGGATGCTGCTCTCGCGTTACGCGCTCTCGAGTTCGCTGAAATGGAAAGCGTTCACCTGGCGCGTCCCGGATCGTCCCAAAGAAAAATGGGGCGGTATCGGGATCGGGTTTTCCGAGCATTACGGATTTGAAACGATGGCCGCGCGCGGCAAGGATCAGAATTACATCAACAGCGAGATCGCGCTTTCACTGGCGTGGATCGGGGATTACCCCTGTTTCTACTCCATGCTGAGAATGGGGAACGGCGACGATTTCTGGCGCTTTTTCGAATACGATTATGTGGAGAAGCAGTTGGATCGCTGGCGTACCCGCCACGAAGGCCACCGCAACTGGCACGACGCCAATATCGCGCCGCACCTCTACATGCGGCTGCTGCTTGGCGAGCCGGAAGAGAACGTGACGAAGGAGCTGGAAGAGCAGAAGATGACGAAGCCGGATCCGCGTATGGCGGCCGAGAACGCCGGATTCTACGCGCTTTACCTCGGCGGCAAATCGCCCGTCCGTCTCGGGGACTGGGGAAAAGCGAAACTGCTCCGTTTCGACTGGGATAAAAAGACCGGTAAACTCGAAGCGGAATTCGACTGCCCGGCGGAAACCGCATTGTACTTCGAACTCGACGGCACGCCGAAAGAAGGGCCGAAGTCACCGGCGAAATGCGGGGTTGGGAAGCAGTTGATTCGCTGGCAGTTTTGAGCGGAGTGGAGCCGCAAAGCGACTCCCGGTCTTTATTTCCAATTGGGTTCAATACCTCTGGCGGAGTAATTCGGGGTAGGGCGCTCTGTCCCAGAGCGCCGTTTCAGGACAGAAACGTGCTCCAAGCTTGTTTCGGGGTTGGGAAGAGCCTGCCACGCTTCTCCTCCAGTCCATCCCCCGTGGAGTCCGCAATGTGAACGGCTGCCTGGGACAGGCAGCCCTACCTGTTCCCGATACCTCGCCCCTTGGGCTGAGGAACTTCATTTTTCCTGAAAAACAGTCAGCCTTTTCGGACGAAGTCCGAAAAGGCGTCGGCGCCGGCACCTTGCCGGTCTGGAGGAGTCCAGAGGAGGGCGAAGCGCCTCCTTTGGTTCCCGCAGTGGGTCAGTATTTGCGCCGCAGCTCCACCACGCGGCCTTGAATCGAGACTTCGGAGGCGGGGTAGATCTGGACGTTGTATTCCGGGTTCGCCGGGCGCAGCTCAATGCGCTCCTGGGTTTTCGGGAAGAAGCTTTTCACCGTGACTTCGCCGCCCTGGAGCAAGGCGACCACAATGTCGCCGCTGCGCGGTTTGGCTTCGGTCTGGGCCACGATCACGATATCGCCGTCGAAGATGCCGAGATCGCGCATGCTTTCGCCTTGGACGCGGAGGGCGAAGATGTTCTCCGCCGGGCAATCCGCCGCAACCGCGGCGCTGACGACCAGTTCGCCTTCCTTATACGCAAGGCTTTCGGAGGGTGCTCCGGCGTTGACCCGGCCGAGCAGCGGAATCAGGATCGCCCCCGGCGGCACCTTGCTCCGGCTCTGGTAACGGCCGGAAAGGCTGATGCTGCGTGCTTTGGAGCTGCGCGACAGCTGTTTTTTGCGCTGCAGCGCCCGTAAATGGGCAAACACCGTGGATGTTTTGATGCTGAAATGATCGGCGATTTCATAGACCGTCGGAGCCATTCCTTCATGGTCCAGGAACTCTTCGATGAATTCAAGAATATTTTTCTGTTTTTCCGTCAGAGTTTTCATTTGTCGTACTCCCCACGTTATAATTTATAAACAAAACCCGGCACCCGCAACGGAGAAGGTATTTTCATCGGTTTTACCGATGCGGACAAAGAACAGGAAATCACGCAGGATCGTCTCTTGATCCACACCCTCTTTCTCGTAAGACAGCTTCCACACGAAGGTGCGGAAAATCGCTTTGTCCAGCGAGAGGGCATATTCCGCGCTCTTCAACTTCCCTTGCTCTTTCAAAGAGGACTCACGCATTGTGCGGAACATTTCCGGTGTGAAACTTTTTTGCTTTTGCGGAGAAAGAATGCTGCGAAACAATTCGAAATCGTTGTCGCGGAAGGATTTCATGAATGCATTCATGTAGGCGTCCGCCATCTTCCTGGCATCGCTCTCCCGCTCCGTCACCGACATGGCGAGCACTTCCTCATCCACCGGCGGCGTCGAAGCGCATCCAGTGAATAGGCTCACCGCCAAAAATGTGGCCAGCAGCAGCAGATTCATTCGATTTTTCATTCTTCCTCCTCTTTAACAATGAACGGATCAGGATTTCCCGAGTTTGGCACAGAACGCGGTCAGTCTCTCCGCCGCCTGGCGGATGTTGCTTTCGCTGCACGCATAGGATAAGCGGATGTGGCCGGTAACGCCGAACGACTTGCACGGAATCGCCGCCAGGCGTTCTTCCGTCAGCATGCGGTTGCAGAAGGTTTCGCAATCCAGCCCGAACGAAGAGATGTCGCAAAGCAGATAGAACGCCCCCTGCGGACGGATGCATTTGACGCCCGGAATCTGCGAAACCAGATTGTAAATCAAATCGCGGCGCTTGGCGAATTCGCCGCACATGAAAGCGACTTCCCGATCCGCCTTTCCCTCCAGCGCCGCAATGGCGCCGTACTGGGCGAAGGTGGTCGCATTGCTGGTCGTGTGGCTCTGGAACGCGATGATCCGTTTGGCCAGCCAGCGCGGCGCCCGCAGATAGCCCAGCCGCCAGCCGGTCATGGCGTAGGTTTTGGAGAGCCCGTTCACCGTGATGGTGCGGTCGTTGACCTCGGGAGCGAGCGAAGCGATGCTGACGTGCGGCTTGTCCGCGTCATAGATCAGCTTCTCGTAGATTTCGTCGGCGAGAATCATGATGTTCCGGCGAACCGCGATCTCCGCGATCTTCGCCAGCGTATCGCGGCGGTAGACCGCGCCGGTCGGATTCGAGGGGGTCGTGAGAATCAGCAGCCGGGTGTTTTCGGTGATCGCACTCTCGAGTTCGGCGGGATCGATTTCGTAGTTGTTCTCCATCCGGGTCGGCAGCTCGACGGTTTTGGCGCCGGCGGCGGTCACCATCTCGGGATAGCTCAGCCAGTAGGGGGACGGAATGATCACTTCATCGCCGGGGCCGCAAAGCGCCACAATGGCGGAGAAGCAGGAGAATTTCGCGCCCGGCGCGGTGACGATTTCTTCCATGGCGCAGTCGATGCCGTTCTCTTTGCGGAACTTCTCGGCCACGAGTTTCCGGAGCGCGGGCAATCCGCTGGCGGGGGTGTAGGTAACCATGCCTGCCTGAAGGGCTTCGATACAGGCGTCTTTGAGCGGCTGCGGGGTGTCGAAGTCGGGTTCGCCGGCGCACATGCTGCAAATGTCCTGGCCTTGCGCTTTCATCTCCTTGGCCAATGCCGTGATGGCCAGCGTGGCGGAGGGCTGCAAGTAACACATGGAACCTTTTGAATTCTGCAAATCTTTCATGGCAATCAATACTCTTCTTGTTCTTGAATTTCGGAATAATTAAAGTGCTTAACGTACTAATGTAGCACGACATGCGTTTCAATACAATATTCCAAAGCCCGTCCGGGATTTTTTTTCACTATTTTTTAGTCCTGACATGCCGGTCAATACGCCGATGTGCGCCCGCCCAGTTTCGCCGATAACACCGTCTTGCCGCACCGGGTGCAAGGCAACCCGGCGCGCCCGTAAATTGCAAGCTCCTGCGCAAACTTGCCCTCGCTGCCGTCGACGTGGAGGAAATCCGAAATGGAACTCCCCCCAAGCTCGATCGCGCGACTCAGAATCCGTTTCACCTCCCGCACCAGGGAGGCGCACTCCCCTTTCGTCAGCGAACCTGCGGAACGCAGCGGGGAAATCCCGGCTGCGAAAAACGCCTCGGTCGCATAAATATTACCGATCCCCACCACCACCGAATTGTCCATGAGAAAACACTTTACGTTTCCCGAACGCTTCCGGGAGGCGCGGTACAGAAAATCTCCGTCAAACGCCGCTTCGAGCGGTTCCACCCCGAGGCCGGCAAGTTCCGCAGGCAGTCCGCCCGGTTCCGGCGGTGCGACAACCTTGAGGGAACTGAAGCGGCGGACGCATTCGAACCGGAACACGTTTCCATCCGACAGATGGAGGAACACATGTTCGTGCTTCCGTTTCGGAACATCCGCGTCTTCCACGCGAACCACGCCCGTCATGCCGAAATGCATCAGCAGCACCCGCCCATCCGACAAACCGGCGACAAGGTAACGGGCACGGCGCCGGACGCCGGTAAAAGACAATCCCTCCAACCCGGCTTCCGCCAGAGGCGTCAACGGTTCGCGCATCGCCGGCGAAAACAGTTCAACCCGGACAATGGAACGCCCGGTCAAAGCCCGGTCCAAAGCGCGCCCGATCGTTTCCGCTTCCGGCAATTCAGGCATTTTTCATTCTCCTCATAAAATTTATTATATCAGAACTTCGGCAAAAAAACAAGTTCCCCTGAGAAGGCCTAACAAAAAATTAACTATTCCCGGGGCGATGCGGCCAAATATTAGTCTGAGGCGGTTGCGAAGAGGCCCGGCTGAGGCCGCCCCTTGAAGGGACGGCTTGTGTTGTCAGAAGTCGAAGGGGTTCCGCTTCTTTTCGTCCACGGCGTTTTTCAGGAGCGTTTTGAGGTCGCCGAGCTCACCGGTTTCGGCGCTGACCGGGATGACGGTGTAGAGTTCGCTGACCAGCTCCGCTTTCAGGAGCTCGAGGTTTTCCGCCGCTTCCGGCAGGTCCATCTTGTTGGCTATGATGATCGTTGCGCGGGCGGCGAGCCCCTTCATGTAGAGCTCCAGCTCATTTTTGAGGTGGCCGAGGTCGTCCCACGGGGTGCGGCCGTCGACCCCGCCCATATCCAGGACATAGGCGAGCACTTTGGTCCGTTCGATGTGCCGCAGGAAGGCGTGGCCGAGGCCGACGTTGTCGTGCGCTCCTTCGATCAGCCCCGGAATATCCGCCATGGTGAGCCGCGAAAAGTCGGGGTATTCGATGACGCCGACCACCGGGTGCAGCGTGGTGAAGGGGTAGGGGGCCACTTTGGGGCGCGCCGCCGAAAGGGCGCCCAGGAGCGTCGATTTGCCCGCGTTGGGGTACCCGACCAGCCCGATGTCGGCGATGGTTTTGAGTTCCAGCGTGAGATTGCGTTCTTCACCCGGCAAACCGAGTTCGCGTTCGCGCGGGGCGCGGTTGGTGCGGGTGGCGAAGCGGGGGTTGCCGCGCCCGCCGCGCCCGCCGGCGGCGACGGTGATCCGTTTGCCGGCTTCATCCAGGTCGGCGATGAATTCACCGCTGTCGGTGTCGGTCAGCACGGTGCCGACCGGCACTTTGAGGACGATGTCGGGGCCTTTGGCGCCGTGCATGTTCGACCCCTTGCCCTGGACGCCGTCCTTGGCCGGATAGTGGCGGTTATAAACGAGGGCGACCAGACTTTGCTCGCTCATGGTCGCTTCGATGATCACATTGCCGCCCGGGCCGCCGTCTCCGCCGTCGGGGCCGCCGAGCGGAACAAATTTTTCGCGGTGAAAACTCAGGCAGCCGTTGCCGCCGTCTCCGCCCTTCACCGTGATAAGAGCTTTATCCACAAACATAATTGCTGCTTCCTTATTGATACAAAAAGCCCCGAGGAACGGATCCTCCGGGGCTTCTCAAAAAACGTCGCTTCTGAAACCGGAATTACTTCGCGGTCGGAATGATGCTGACTTTGCGCTGTTCCTTGCGGAACTCCACCGCGCCGTCGCAGAGGGCGAAGAGGGTGAAGTCGCGGCCAACGCCGACGTTGTTGCCGGCATGGAACCTGGTTCCGCGCTGACGGACGATGATCGAGCCCGCGGTGACGACTTCGCCGCCGAACGCCTTCACGCCGAGAAACTTCGGATTACTGTCGCGGCCGTTGCGGCTGCTGGATTGACCTTTTTTATGTGCCATGATTCCACTTCCTGTCGTTATGTTAATTAAAAATAATCAGTTGTCAAGACTTTTAAAATATCATAATTTCGGCGGATTGCAAGTTCCCGGCGCATTTTTTTTAATTTCTTTGCAAAGTCTTGCGAAGAAAACAGATTCTTGATAAAAAATGGAGGGACTTCACGGAAATTTGTGGGTAAATCATCGCGTGGGGGGAGATACATCAGAACCCGTCGTCAGTCAAGCGCCAATCCGGCATAACCGCTCCCTGCGGTCGCTTTTATTCCTGACGCCTCATCTTTTTCTACCTTGCCGAATTAAATACTTGTTAAATCGATAAATATCGGCTAATACTTTTGAAATTTCCTGTTGCATTAATTTTATTTATGTGTTCTATTAACGAATGGCTTGGTTTGGGGAGTAAATAAACGTTTTAAAAAGGGGAAATCGTTATGTCGCAGGTCAACTCCACTGTTTTGCTGTACATGGCTGCCGACAATAATTTATGGGATGCCGGGCAAGCGAATCTCGCCGACTTCCGGATCGCATTGTCTGGCCTCGCACCTGAGAATGTTGATTTCTACATCTTTTTCGACTGCGGTCCGGGCAACGAACACTATACTCTGAAAATCTCCGGCAATACCGAAACGAAAATCAATTTCACCATTGATCCGGATAGCGGCACCGCCGAAGTTCTGGGTGGTTTCATTGATTATGTCATGGTCGACACCGGTTCCGCCTCCGACCTCTATTCGCTGATTCTCTGGGATCACGGCGGCGGCATCAGTGGCGCCATGGAGGACGACGCGAATCACAATATGATTTCAGTTCCCGGAATTGTGGGCGCGATCGAGGGGAAAGGAATCAGCGTCGTCGGTTTCGATGCCTGTTTGATGGCTTCCGCCGAAGTCGCTGTGGAATTCGCCGGCAGCGGAGTCCAATATCTTGTCGGCTCCGAAGAAGTCGAAGGCGGCGACGGCTGGAATTATTTTGCATTGGCGCAGGGCCTGGCCGAAGCCGCTACCACCTATGCGCTGGCCGATGCTTTCTGGCAGGCCGCGTCCGCGAATCCCGGCAGTATTCCGACAATCTCCCTTGTCGACTTGGCCTATGCCGGAAATCTCGAATCGGCAATGAACCGCTTTGCGTCGGCGGCGCTGGACCTCGACAGCGATTCCTTCCGCAAGCTGGTCTGGGCGGTCAACGAGACAACATGGTTCGGCATACACGATCCTTATAATGTAAATGCTTATGCGGATGCATATTACAGTTCCGATATTCTTGGTTTTCTGCGAATGCTCAACACCAGATTCGACGCCGAAAGCGAAATCATTCTTGCAGGGCAGGAACTTGCGGGTATTATTGAAGATATGGTGATCCGGAATCACGCGATCAATCTTCACCGGGGGGCCGGCGGCCTCTCTTTGTTCCTCCCGACCTCCAGTTCTCATTTCGGCAGTCTCAGCAGGCAGTTGGCCAAGTTGAGCGTTTCCGCCGGTAACAGCGATTGGTTGAAGTTCGTTCAGCTTCTGGGAAATAATGGGATCGACGACTCGGATCATGTCCGCTTTGTCGACACCGGTCTCGGCAGCTATGCCCTGCCGGAAGGCGGCAACGCTTTCGATCTTGGAATTTACACCGGCGGCGGGACGCTGTTTATGCGGCAGGCATTGTTTGCCGGCGATGAACCGGTGCGTTACCGGCTGCTGGTCCGTTCCAGCGAAGAACCGGGCGCCGACGGAGGCGTCTTTGTTTCCGGGCAGAACGAAAACGCCGAAATCGCCTATCGGCTGATCGACATTGCAACCGGAACGCTGCTTGGTTCGGGCAGCGGAGCCGGCGGCGTTACGATCCCGGCACCTCTGTTGGCTGCGGGGAACTATCTGATTGAACTGACTTCCAACCTCTCCACCTATTTTGCGATCCGTTATGATTCGCCGCGGGTCGGCACTATCGATCACTTTGAAACTGTCGTCGACAACAACGAGCTTGTCCGCGCAACCGTTTGCGACATCGGATACCAGACCGGACTTTCGACCTCCGCGGCCGATCCCGATTATTACCGGATCTCCGCCGGCCAGTCCAGGCTGGATTACCTTATGGTAGACGGTCCGGCAATTACGGGAGATTCCCTCACCGTCTATCTGTACAATGCGCAGACCGGACAGCGCTGGCGGGCGTTTTGGAGCGACGGTTCCGACGCGTACGTCGGCAGTGCCACCGGTGCGACTCACATTATGATCGTGGGCAACGGCGTAGAGACAGTCAATTATTCCTTCCATCTTACCGCCTCCAGTTACGGCAACGACGATCCGCGCTACGCCTTCACCGGGCGTCTCGACGCGGTTACGACGAAAAATATTTTCTCCGGCGAAACGGGGTTGACGGTGAATACGGCGGGATTTTATTCCCTCGCCGCCGACAGCCTGGTTTTCGAGGGGGTCAACGCGACGATCACGATTTTCGACGCGGACAACCGGAAGGTTGCTTCCGGCTCCGTCAAGAACGGCAAGCTTTCGTTCAAGCAAACTCTGCTCAGGATCGGCAATTATACAATTCAGGTGCAGACGACGAACCGGAAGCTTGAAGGCGACTATTCGTTCCGCTTCCAGGAAGATATGCTTTTCCGGAATGCCAATCTGTACAATGACGATTGGGTCGACCTGAAAACGAGCGGCGACGCCGGCTTGACGGCGGTGGAGGGTGCTCCGCTTACTTACACGATCGGCGATCATCTCTCCGAACTTTTTTCCGAGTGGGTCGGTTACAGCGATGCGATCGATTACCGGCGGATCGACTTTGAATATGACGGGAGTTATACATTCAATTTCAACGCCGACACCCGGATTCAGCTCTCTGTCAATCGTCTTGTCGAACAGCAGGATGGAACATTCAAGCTCGTGATCATCAAGTCGAAAAATCTCGGCCGCGGCGAAAAGTGGGAGATGCTCAATGGCCTGCTGTTGGAAAAGGGCACCTATTACCTCGCGGTGAAATCGCTCGATGCCGCCAAGGGCATCGGCGGTCAATACTCAGTCTATCTCAATGGCGCCAACAGCGAACTGTCGCTCTATGCGGAAAATAGCGACGACAATTGGGAGGCTCTCGATGAGAGGTGGCAAGCGTGGATGCAGAGCCCCTGGGATAAAATCGTCGCCGGCGACTGGGTCGGCTTCGGCGATGAGATCGACTACCGGGAATTCCGGGTTGCCGAATCGGGAACTTATTCCTTCAAGGTTGAGAGCGACGGTAATCTGAAAGTCGCAATTTCCATCGTCAACGCCAAGGGAACGCTCACCGCGCTCAAAACTCTTTCCGTCTCCGGCAAAGCGGGGAGCGGCAAGTTGAACAACATCCTGCTCGACGCCGGCAACACTTATTATGTTTCGGTTCTATCGACCGATGCGAAATCGGGCCGATCGGCGAGCTACGGCATTGGCGGCGACGGCGGAACGGTTTGTCAGCGAATCGATCTCGATTCGCCGTCGGCGCTCGCGTTCGACCTGGGCAAGAAGGAATCGACCCGGCTCACCTTCGACATCGCCGAGGCCGATCTTTATTCCTTCGATTCGTTCCGTGAGTTCAACTTGAAACTCTACGCTTATGATGAAACAACCAACAAACTCAAGGCGGTCGGTTTGCGCAACAATTCAGCTACGCTCGAGGGCACCTATTACCTTGATCTGACCGCAAAGAACACGCTTTCCGGCAGCCTCGCCTTTGACGACGGGAGCAATACCTTCTTCTGGCAAGCCGCGCCGTTTTCCGATGCCTTCAGCGACTCGCAACGGAAATCAACGTTGACGCAACTCGCTTAGTCTTTACCGGGTCTTCCGCTCCCCGGCTTTCCGCTCCCGAGGCGAAGCCGAGGGAGCTCTCCTTTCCCCCTTCTGGTCCGGCGAGTCCGACTGGGCGCCTTGGTGAACTCACTGAGGTTTTACGGAAAGAACCATCCCGCTGCTTGCGATGCTTTGATTAATTCCTCGAAGATGCTATATTACCGATTATGAGACTTCAGCATCTTCGCAAATTCATCGGCTATTACCGGCCTTACCGTGGACTTTTCGCCCTCGACATGAGTTGTGCGCTCGCGGTATGTGTGATCGACCTTTCGTTCCCTCAGATATTGAGTCTGCTGACCAAGGATATTTTTCTGCGGGACCCGGGTGAAGTGGCCAATTTTCTGATCTACATCACCGCCGGGCTCCTCATCATGTATACGGTCCGATACGGCTGCCAGTATTTCATCACCAGCTGGGGCCATATCATGGGCGCGCGGATGGAGAGCGATATGCGCCAGGATCTCTTCGGTCAGTACCAGCGCCTCTCCTTCACCTATTACGACCGCAACAACACAGGCGAAATGATGTCGAAACTGGTCGGCGATCTCTTCGATATCGCGGAACTGGCCCACCACGGCCCTGAGACCTTGCTGATTTCGACGCTGAAAATCATCGGCGCATTTGCGATTCTGATGTTTATGAATGTTCCGATGACGCTGATTCTCTTTGCGGTAACGGTGATGATGGTGGCGTTCAGCATCCGGCAGAACCGCAGGATGCGGGCGATTTTTCTCGACAACCGCAAGAAGATTGCCGCCGTGAACGCACGCGTCCAGGATTCCCTGACCGGAATCCGGGTGGTGAAATCGTTCGCCAACGAATGTGTCGAATCCGACAAATTCGACGACAGCAACCGCAGTTTCCTCGCCTCCAAGACCGACAGCTACAAGACGATGGGGCGGTTCCATGCGGGAAACAGCTTTTTTCAGGGGCTGCTTTATACTGCCGTCCTGGTCACGGGCGGATACTTCATTTCGCGCGGCGAACTCCCGCC
>JAVBSA010000181.1:0-3905 GCA_031556915.1 Victivallis sp. | reverse complement strand
TCGAAGAAGGGGGGCGGCTATGGTAAATTCGTTACAATGAATCCACAACAGTTTCATCCCGCGAATTGCGGAATGCTCCGGGCGTGATTCCGAAGCGGGCGGTGAACGCCTTGATGAAGTATCCCGTCGAATTGAAACCGGTGTGATAGGCGATCTCCTTGACCGATACCGGCGAATTTTCGAGCAGGTGCAGCGCCTGGTTCATGCGGAGCGTCAGCAAATAGGCGTTGAAGTTTTCGCCGTTCGCCATGAACAGCCTCGAGACATAGCAGGGATTGAGCACAAAGCGTTCGGCGATGATCTGGCGGGTGATCGGGCGGTGGAAGTTTTCGCGCATATAGTCGCGGATGCGAAGCCAGAGGCGGCGGGATTTGCCGGTTTTGACAGCCTGGTCGCGCCGGAGCTGTTCCAGAGATTCGCACAGCAGCAGATCGAGACATTGCAGAGCGAACGCGCTGTCGCCCGGGTGCTCGGCGTAGGAGTTCATCGCCCCGACCAGCAAGCTCACCGTGCGCGACGGCGCACCGGCGGTGTGATAGATGAATTTCCCGATGTCCGGCTCCGGTCCCGCCGGGAGTTCCCGGGTGCCGTCGTGGTCGATGTAGAGAAAGCGCAGATAGTCGTGCTGAAACACCAGCGAGACGAACTCCTGCTGCATGTTCCAACCGGGATTGCTCCAGCCGTAAGGGGGAGCGTAAACCGTGTTGCCGGGAAGGAACTCCGCCGTCCGGATTGCCGTGCCGTCGGCGTAATCGAAGGGCATTCGCCCGCCGAGCGGAATGATTACCCGGGCGCAGGGGAGAATGGAGACGGGTTTCTCCTCCGGCAACGGCGTGGGCTGGGCGAAAATGAGTCCGCCTTCGAGCATGACGCGCCGCGCCCGTTCAAATTGTTCGAGGAACAGCTCTTTTTCCATTTTCCCGCAATCGATGTAACAAAAGTGCCATTTAAAAATCTTGTCCGCAGACGAAATTGGTGATATCTTTATTACCATAGACACCAAATTTCCGTTTGTCAAACCAATTTCGGAGGAAACCATGCTCGATTACGGAACCTTGCTCGGCTTGAAACGCTGGAACACCCCCACCATCTACAACGGGTGGGAACAAATCACCCGTCATGACATCGCCGCCGAAGGCTTCAACCTCGAACCCCTGACCGACTTCATGCCGCGGATGGGGCCGATGGTCGGATATGCGGTGACGGTGCAATTTCAGCCGTCCGACCCGTCGGTTCCGGCGAAGAATCCGGAGGCATGGCTGCGTTACCGCGAATATGCGGCCTCCATTCCCGGCCCCAAAATCGTGGTGGTCCAGGATCTCGACAAACCCCGGTGCGTCGGCGCCTTCTGGGGCGAAGTCAACTCCAACGCGCACCGGGCGCTGGGCTGCGTCGGCACCATCACCGACGGGGCGATCCGCGATCTCGACGAGATGAACAACGCGGGCTTCAAGGCGCTGGCCCGCCGGCTGGCGGTCGGCCACGCCCACTCCTGTCCGGTGGCGTGGGGCGTTCCGGTGGAGGTCTTCGGTCGCACCGTCGAACCGGGCCGGCTGATCCACGCCGACAAGCACGGCTTCCTGGTGATACCGCCCGAGGATGAGGAGCGGCTGCTTGACGCGGTGCGTTTTATGGATCAAAATGAGTGCGACACCGTGATTCCCGCCTCGCGCGGCGGCTCCGGGCTTACCGGCGCCGAGCTGCTCGCCCGCCTTGCCGAAGCGGGGCGGAATTTCGGCGCGGCGGCCAAAGCGAAATTCAACCGGCGGGGAGAATGGTGAACAAAATGCCGAATCTTGTCGTCCTCGATGGCTACACCCTGAATCCCGGCGATCTCGATTGGAGTCCTCTTCAACGGTTCGGCGACTGCGCCATCTATGAGCGCAGCACCCCCGGCGAAGCGCTCGAACGTGCCGCCGGAGCCGAATTGCTGCTCGTCAACAAAGTGGAAATCAACGCAGCAATGATGGATCGGTTGCCGGAATTGCGCTACATCGGCGTGCTGGCCACGGGCTACAACGTCGTCGACACGGCCGCTGCCGCCAAACGCGGCGTCACCGTCACCAACATTCCCAGCTACGGAACCTGGTCGGTCGCACAGATGACCTTCGCCCTGCTGCTTGAGTTAACCAACCGCACCGGGGACTACGCCCGGAGCGTGGCGGCGGGAGATTGGGGCCGTTCACCCGATTTCTGCTATCACCTGGGCGGGCTTACCGAGCTTGCGGGGCTCACCTTCGGCGTGGTCGGTTACGGCCGGATCGGCCGGGCGGCGGCGGCGATTGCCCGGGCGTTCGGGATGCGGGTGGTCGCCTTCGACCGGATCGCGCCGGACGACGGCACACCGCTGCTCGAGCTGGATGAATTGCTCGGGCAAAGCGACGTGGTCTCTCTGCATTGCCCCCTCACAGCCGACAATCGCGGCCTTATCAATGAAGATCGACTGAAACGGATGAAGCCGGGCGCCTTCCTGCTCAACACCAGCCGCGGTCCGCTCGTCGACGCTTCCGCACTGGCGGCGGCGTTGCATCGCGGGGAGCTTGCCGGGGCCGGTCTCGACGTGCTGGAACACGAGCCGCCGCAGGAAAATCCGTTGATCGGCATTCCGAACTGCATCGTCACCCCCCACATCTCCTGGGCGACCAAGGCGGCCCGGAGCCGGCTGCTTGACACCGCCGTCGCCAACCTGGCCGCCTTCCTGAACGGCGCCCCGGTCAACGTGGTATAAAGAGCTTTGCCGCCCCGCTTCACAGGAGCTTCCCGTCCAGCTCCTGCAGCGTGATTTCACCGCTGTTGAAGCGGCGGCGGAACCCGGTCGGCGTCAGCCCCGTGTATTTGCGGAACTGGCGCGTAAAGTAGTTGCTGTCTTCGAAACCCACCCGGTAAGCAATGGCGATCACCGGCTCCGGCGTCGTCAGCAGAGGGGTCGCCATCCTCAACCGGACACGGGTCAGGTATTCGACTGGCGAAACCCCCATCACCTCGGAAAAACGGTGGCGGAAATTCGACTCCGACATCCCCGCCAGCTTCGCCATCCGCAGTACACTGAATTCCTCCGCATAACGGTTGTTGAGCTGTTCGACGACCCGGCTGATCCGGAAGGAATTCTCTTCGCTCCTGCCGCCCTGCGGCCGCGCCTTGCGGCAGACAGTCGTAAGAACACGCAAAAACGCAGCAGCAGCAGCACCCTGAAACCCCGGTTCCCGGCGGTCGAGCTCCCTGCGGCAATCCTCCAGCGCCAGCATGACATTGGCCATCTCCGCCTCAGGCAGGAACAAGTGAGAGGAGCCGGGATTCCGGAACAGCATCTGAAACCCCGGCAGCTCCTCCAGGTCGAACCGGACCTGGTTCAGGAATTCCGGACGGAAGAGAATGTTGAAATGCGCAAAATCATGAATCGCCTGGTAACGGTGGATGCTCCCCGGCGGCAGCAGGAAAACACTGCCTGCCGTAACCGTGTCGATCCTCCCCGCGCCGTCGTCGTTCCGGGCGGAACCTTTGTAAACCAGAACCAGTTCGTAAAAGTCGCAATGGCGGTGAAAGTCGTCGCACCGCACGTAAGTATCCCAGCGGAACACCGCAAGCGGCAGGGAATAAGAGACCGCTTCCAACTCGTAAAAGCGGAAGTCGTACAGCTTTTCCCCCGCCCACTCTTCGCTAGCCGGACGGATATGGGGATTGTTCTCATTGGCGACGTAAGGGCGCAGCACACTCAACCTCTTTTGTTTGCTTTCTTCAAAACCGCCTCGTCGGACCCGTCCGACTTGTCCAATGCTCTTCACTTAACTGGTAATGCCATTTTTTTGACCACGAAATACACGAAAAACACGAAAGGGGAGAGGGAAAAATTTCGTTTTGATTTTTTTTCGTGTGTTTCGTGTATTTCGTGGTCTTTTAAATGAAGA
>JAVBSA010000271.1:0-3267 GCA_031556915.1 Victivallis sp. | reverse complement strand
TGCCTCGGCCATTGCTACGCGGAACCCGTGGTCGAAGTTGTCATGGACAACGGCGAATCATTTTACTACCGCGACGTCAAGGCCGACGAAGGCCATATCGCCAATATCCTTTCCCTCGGCGAAAAAGACCGGTTCGTTGTCGGGGCCAAACGCAAAGCCAAGGAACTCGTCAAAGTCCTGGCGCTGGCCGGGCACATCAATCCGACCGATTTCAAAGACTACACCGATCACGGCGGGTACGACGGGCTCAAGCGGGCGCTTTCCATGACTCCCGCCGAAGTGGTCGACGAAGTGAAGCTCTCGGGCCTTCGCGGCCGCGGCGGCGGTGGTTTCCCGACCGGAAATAAATGGGGCTTCCTCGCCGCCAAAAACACCGAAGAAAAAATCCTGATCTGCAACGCGGACGAAGGAGACCCCGGCGCCTTCATGGACCGGTCGCTGATGGAGTCCGTTCCCCACCAGGTGCTCGAAGGGATGCTGATCGCCGCCTACGCGACCGGCGCAACCAAACTCTTCATCTACTGCCGCGCCGAATATCCGATGGCGATCCGCCACCTGGAAATCGCCATCCGGCAGATTTATGAGAACAAACTCAACGTCATGAACGGCCGCGAGCTCGAAATCATCATCAAGGAAGGCGCGGGCGCTTTCGTCTGCGGCGAAGAAACCGCGCTCATCGCCTCGCTCGAAGGCGAACGCGGCACCCCGCGTTTCCGCCCGCCGGTCCCCACCGACCGCGGTTACAAAGGCTACCCCTCGATGATCAACAACGTCGAGACCTTCGGCAACGTGCCCCTCATCCTGCGCGAAGGCGCCAAAGCCTTCGCCGCGGTCGGCACCGAAGGCAGCAAGGGAACCAAACTCTTCGCTCTGGCCGGCGACCTCAAAAATCCGGGGTTGGTGGAAGTCCCGATGGGAAGCACGCTCCGCGAAATCGTCTTCGATATCGGCGGCGCGGACCCGGAACAGGTCAAAGCCGTCCAGACCGGCGGCCCCTCCGGCGGATGCATCCCGGTGGAACTCTTCGATACCCCGGTCGACTACGATTCGCTGCGCGCGCTCGGCGCCATCATGGGGTCCGGCGGCATGATCGTCATCGGCAAGAATCGCTGCATGGTGGAGACCGCACGGTACTTTCTCGACTTCACCCACCGCGAAAGCTGCGGCAAATGCACCTTCTGCCGCGTCGGCACCACCCGCATGTTCGAGACCCTCGAACGCATCGTCGCCGGCCACGGCGACGAAGCGGACCTGGAATTCCTCAAGGAGATCGGCCCCAAAGTCAGCAAGGGCTCGCTCTGCGGCCTCGGCCAGACCGCGCCGAATCCGGTGATGGCGACGCTCCGGGTCTATATGAAGGAATACGAGGCGCACGTGAAAGGCCATTGCTGCGAGGCGCTCCAGTGCAACGCGCTGGTCGACGTTTATCTCGATCAATCCAAGTGCATCAAATGCAAACTCTGCATTAAAAGTTGCCCCGTCAACGCGATATCCGACGGTTTTGTGGTGGACAACGCCAAATGTACCCGTTGCAACAGCTGCATCGACATTTGTCCCAAGAAAACCATCTACCGGGTAGCGAAAGGTTCCAAATAATGAGCATCGAATTTATTCTCGACGGCCGGACCGTCACCGCGGAACCGGGCCAGACCATCATGGACGTGGCGAAGGCGAATGGAATCCAGATTCCGGGCCTTTGCGGAGAAGCGCGTATTTCCAAGACCACCAGCTGTTTCGTCTGCGTGGTGCGCGATCAGAAAACCGGCAGGTTTCTGCCGAGCTGCGCCGCCGTTCCCGCCCCGGGCCAGGTGATCGAAGTGACCACCCCCGAAGTGCTGGATATGCGCAAGACCGCGCTCAACCTCCTGTTGAGCGAACACGCGGGCGACTGCGAAGCCCCGTGCACCGTCGCATGCCCCGCCCACGCCAATGTCGAGGAATACGTCCGCGCCGGGCGCAAAGGCGAGTTCCTCGAAAGTCTGCGGATCATCAAGCAGCGCATTCCGCTCCCGATCACCATCGGCCGCGTCTGCCCGCGTTTCTGCGAAAAAGACTGCCGCCGCAACGTGACCGGCCTCCCCGTCGCCATCAACGAATTCAAGCGGCTCGCCGCCGACCTCCATTACGACGAGTACATGGAAGACCTTCCGCCGCTCACCGGCAAAAAAGTCGCCGTCGTCGGCGCGGGCCCGGCCGGGCTGTCGGCCGCCTACTTCCTTCGCCTCGAAGGAGTTGAATCGACCGTTTTTGAAGCACAGGAGAAGGCCGGCGGCATGGTCCGTTACGGCATTCCGGAATACCGGCTGCCCAAAGCCACCCTCGATAAAGAGCTCGCCCACTTCGGCAGAATGGGCGTCAAATTCGAGTTCGGCAAAAAACTCGGCGGCAACCTTTCGCTCGATCAACTCAAAGCGAAATTCGACGCCGTCATCGTCGCCGTGGGCTGCTGGAAAGCTTCCGGACTCCGCTGCGAAGGCGAAGAACTCGCCGTTCAAGGCATCGATTTCCTCTATCGCGTGGCAGTCAACAACAACAACGCCCCCAACCCCGGCAAAGTGATCGTGGTCGGCGGCGGCAACACCGCGATGGACTGCGTCCGCACCTGCGTCCGCCTCGGCAGCCCTGACGTCAACTGCTTCTACCGCCGCACCGAAGCCGAAATGCCGGCGGAAAAAATCGAAATCCACGAAGCCAAAGAAGAAGGCGTCAACTTCCATTTTCTCGTCGCCCCCGTCAAAGTCGAGAAACGCGGCGGCAAGTTGATCCTCATCTGCCGGCGCATGGAACTCGGTGAACCCGACGCCTCCGGCCGCCGCAAACCCGTCGAAATCCCCGGCAGCGAATTCGAGACCGAAGCCGATACCATTATCGGCGCCATCGGCCAGGCAACCGACGCCCCCGCCGGAATCCCGGTCAACCGCTGGAACAATATCGACGCCGCCCCCAAAAGCTGCAAGGTCGGCGATAAACTCTACGCCGCAGGCGATTGCGTCTCCGGCGCGGCAACCGTGGTCGAAGGCGTCGCCTCCGGCCGCGAAGCCGCCCTCGAAGCCGTCAACGAACTCCTCGGCAAAGAGTTGGCCATCGATCACACTGTCTACGTGAGCCGCGGCAAGTGGCAGGGGCTCAAAAAAGAAGATCTCGTTTTCCTGCGCGACGACGTCTCCGACGCCGCACGCGAAGAACTCGATTTCATCCATATCGAACGACGCAAAAATTCATTCGCCGAAGTGACCGTCACCATGTCGAAGGAAAAAGTTCTCCGCG
>JAVBSA010000351.1:0-5648 GCA_031556915.1 Victivallis sp. | reverse complement strand
GGGAAGATGTCTTCAACACCGAAGTCATGCGCGAATACCTCTCCCAATCCAGCTGCGAGAAACTTCTGGAAACCATTCAGAACGGCAAGGAGCTCGACCCCGAAATCGCGGCCGACGTCGCCCACGCCATGAAGCACTGGGCGCTCGAACGCGGCGCGACCCACTTCACCCACTGGTTCCAGCCGCTCACCGGCTCGACCGCCGAAAAGCACGATTCCTTCCTGGAACCCAAGGGAGTCGGAGCGATCATGGCTTTCTCTGGCAAAAACCTCATCGTCGGTGAACCCGACG
Organism: Victivallis sp.; assembly: GCA_031556915.1. Lineage (GTDB taxonomy): Bacteria > Verrucomicrobiota > Lentisphaeria > Victivallales > Victivallaceae > Victivallis. The sequence goes on along the minus strand of JAVBSA010000351.1, from coordinate 5,357 downwards.
CTTCGAGCTTCCCCTCGGGCGGACTGCGCTCCACCTTCGAGGCGCGCGGCTACACCGCCTGGGATCCGACCAGCCCCGCCTTCATCAAACGCCATGCCAACGGCGCGACGCTCTGCATCCCGACCGCGTTCTGCAGCTACACGGGGGAAGCGCTGGATAAGAAGACCCCGCTCCTCCGCTCCATACAGGTCTTGTCAAGCTCCACCAAGCGCCTGATGAAGTGCTTCGGCCTCAAGGAGGAACGCGTTGTCATCACCCTCGGCCCCGAGCAGGAATATTTCCTGGTCGACAAGCATTTCTACCTGCAGCGCCCCGACCTCGTCCAGACCGGACGCACGGTGTTCGGCGCGCCGCCGCCGAAGCATCAGCAGCTTGAAGATCACTATTTCGGTTCCATCAAACAGCGCGTGCTCAACTTCATGACCGAAGTCGAACACGATCTCTGGAAACTCGGCATCCCGGCCCGGACCCGTCACAACGAAGTGGCCCCGGCCCAGTTCGAGCTCGCCCCGATGTTTGAGGAAGTCAACCTCGCCTGCGACCACAACATGCTGGTGATGGAGGCGTTGCGCCAGGCGGCCGACCGCAACGGTCTCGTGTGTCTGCTGCATGAAAAGCCCTTCGCGGGCGTCAACGGCTCCGGCAAACACAACAACTGGTCGGTCAATTACGGCAAAATGAACCTCCTGAACCCGGGCAACGACCCACATCAGAACGCGATCTTTCTCGCGGTGCTCTGTTCGATCATAGAAGCGGTCGACATACACGCCGATCTCCTGCGCGTCACCGTGATCGGGGCGGGCAACGATCACCGGCTCGGCGCCAACGAGGCGCCGCCGGCAATCATCTCCATCTACCTCGGCGACCAGCTCGCCGACGTGATCGGCCAGCTGGAGAAGGGCAACGCGACTTCGAGCCGCAAGGCGGGCGCGATGAAAATCGGCGTGGATGCGCTCCCCCCCCTCCCCCGCGACGCCACCGACCGCAACCGGACCAGCCCGTTAGCCTTTACCGGCAACAAGTTCGAGTTCCGTGCGCCGGGTTCCAGCCAGTCGTGCTCCGGCCCCAACACGGTGCTCAACGCCATCGTGGCCGAGGCTTTCGACCGGTTGAGCGAACAACTTGAGTTGCTCCGCAAGGAGGACTTCAACACCGGCTTGCAGAAGATCCTTTCGAAGATGATCAAAGCCCACAAGCGCATCCTCTTCAACGGCGACGGCTACACCGACGAATGGGTTCGCGAAGCCGCCAAACGCGGGTTGCCCAACGCACGGACCACCATGGAGGCGCTCCGCGCCCTCACCACCCCCGCCAACGTCGCAATGTTCGAGAACTACGGCGTTTACACCGGCCGCGAGCTGGAGTCCCGCTTCGAGGTCTTCCTCGAAGAATATCACCGCCGCATCCGCATCGAAGGCCAGGTCGCGCTCGAAATGGCGACCAGCATGATCGCCCCCGTGATCGCGTCGGAATTCGGCAGGAGCGCCAAAGCCCTCTCGGCCGCCAAAGAGGCCGGGCTTGCCGCCGGACTTGCCGCGCTCACCAAAAACGCGACCGCGCTCGGCAAAGGGTACGAGGAACTCCAGAACCGGATCGCGGCCCTGGAAGAAGCCCTCAAGGGACTCCACGAGGAGATCATCGAAGCTTTGACCCTTCTCCGCGAGACCGTGGACCGGTTGGAGCGTATGGTCGCCGACGAGTGCTGGCCGCTGCCGAAATACCGCGAGATTCTCTTTCTCTACTGAGGAGCTGCATCATGTCGGATCCGGTCAAACACGAATGCGCGGTAAGCATGATCAGGCTGCGCCGCAGCCTGGACAGCTACGATACCCCGCTTTACGGCTACCGGAAACTGGCGCTGCTGCTCGAGAAGCAGCACAACCGGGGCCAGGACGGCGCAGGGATAGCCTGCGTCCGCCTGAACCCCGCCCCGGGCGAGCCGTGCTATGCGCTGGAGAAATCCAACCGCGACATGCCGCTCGCCGATTTGCTCGAACGCATCGGCGGAAACGCCTCGCGGTTCCACGGTGAACTTTACCTCGGCCATCTCCGTTACGGTACCTTCGGGCAGCAGGGGGTGGACTGCTGCCACCCCTTCGTGCACCAGAGCGCCTTCCTCGACCGGACGCTGCTGCTGGCGGGGAACTTCAACCTCACCGACACCCGGCAGCTCTTCGACAATCTCGTCGATTCGGGCCATCACCCCGCCAGCAGGGCGGATGGGTATTTGATCCTTCAGCAGATCAGCCATGTCCTCGAGCGGATGCGGGCGGAAAACACCTTCCGCTTCGATCTCGGCCATGTGCTCCGGGAGGCGACCCGGGAACTCGATGGCGCGTTCACCCTTTGCGGAATTCTCGGAGACGGGAGCTCCTTCGCCATTCGAGACGCAGCCGGGATCCGCCCCGGCTTTTTTTATGCCGACGACGAAGTCGTGGCGGTCAGCTCCGAACGCCCCGCCATCCAGGCGGCCTTCGGCTGCGCCACCTCCGAAGTCAACGAGCTGCCCCCGGGCGAAGCGCTGGTCATTCAGCCCGACGGCGCTTTCGACTTCCGCCCCTGTTTGCCCAAACGCGCCATCCGCCGCTGCGTCTTCGAACGGATCTATTTCTCGCGCCCCAACGACGCGGACATTCACCGGGAACGCCGTCAACTCGGAGCCGCGCTGGTTCCGGAACTCCTCAAAGAATCCGGGCACGACTTTGAAAACACCCTCTTCTCCTACATCCCCAACACGGCCCAGGCGAGCTTCCACGGCGTGCTCGATCGACTCAATCACCTTGCCTGCGACGAAGGCCATACGGTCCGTTTCGGCCAGATCGCCATCAAAGACGCCAAGTTCCGCACCTTCATCGCCGACGCCGCCAGCCGCAAAGATTTCTATATGCACGTCTACGACGTCACTTACGGTCTTGTCCGCCCCGGGTGCGACACGTTGGTGGTGCTCGACGACTCCATCGTGCGCGGCAACACGCTCCACAACGCGATCCTGCCGGTTTTCGACCGGCTCGGCCCCCGGAAAATCGTGATCGGCTCGGCCGCCCCCCCGGTCAAATACCCGGATTGCTACGGAATCGACATGGCGAGTTTGAAAGAACTGATCGCCTTTGAAGCCGCCGTCGATCTTCTCAACCGGCAGGGAATGGCCGGCCTTCTCGACAAATGCTATCAACGTGCCAGGAAACAGCTTGCAGGCCCGCCCGAGGCGATGGTCAACTGCGTCCGCCCCATCTATGACGCCATCGACGAACGGGAGCTGTGGCAGGCGATCACGGAGCGGATCCGCCCGTTGGGAATGCGCGCGGAACTCGCCGTCGTCTTTCAGTCCTGCAAAGATTTGCGCCTCTGCTGCCCGGAGCATACGGGCGACTGGTATTTCACCGGCGATTATCCGACCCCGGGCGGGTTCCGCGTGGTCAACCGCGCGCTGGTCAATTACGTTGAAAACATCGATGAACGAGCTTATTAGGAGGAGGATATGATGTATCATTGGAAAGAACGGCGTGAGCGTGCCGCGTTTCTCGCTCTGGCCAACGGCGCGGTTTTCCGCGGTTGGAGTTTCGGGGCCCCGGTCGACACCGCGGGCGAAGCGGTTTTCAACACCGGCATGTCCGGTTACCAGGAGATTCTGACCGATCCCTCCTACGCCGGGCAGTTCGTCACCTTGACCGCTCCCGAAATCGGCAACTACGGCTGCAACCCGGAAGACGTCGAATCGCGCGGGCTGTTCCTGAACGGGCTTGTGATCCACGAACTCAATGTTCCCTCCAACCACCGTTCCCGGGAGTCTCTGGCCGATTATCTCAGGCGGCACGACAAGCCCGGCATCGCCGGGATCGACACCCGGCGCCTCGCCGTCATGCTGCGCGACGAAGGCAGCCAGAAAGCCTACCTCCACACCGGCTGCGCTTGCATCACCGAAGCGGAAGGCGTCGAACGCGCCCGCGCCTGGGAAGGGCTTGACAATCAGGACTATGCGGCAAAAGTAACCGCCGGCGCCCCGTATTCCTGGAACGAGGCGGGGGACCGCCATGTGGTCGCGTTCGATTTCGGCATCAAATACAACATCCTCCGCGCTCTGGCGGAGAACGGAATGCGTGTCACCGTGCTCCCCGCCTCCGCCACGGCGACGGAAGCGCTTGCGCTCAAGCCGGACGGCGTCTTCCTCTCCAACGGCCCCGCCGATCCCTCGGCGGTCGGGTACGCCATTGAAACGATCCGCACTCTTCTCGGCCGGGTTCCGCTCTTCGGCATCTGCCTCGGGTACCAACTGCTCGGAATCGCCGCAAAGACAGACTGCGAACGCCTCAAATTCGGCCACCACGGCTGCAACCACCCGGTCAAAAACCTGCTGACGGGCAAGGTTGAAATCACCTCGCAAAACCACAATTTCGCCTTGAAGACGATTCCGAGCCACCTCGAGGTGACCCACCTCAACCTCAACGACAACACCATCGAAGGGATCCGGCACCGGACCGAGCGCGCCATGGGCGTGCAATATCACCCCGAAGCGGCTCCGGGGCCGCGCGATTCCGCCTACCTCTTTCAACAGTTCCGTGAATTGATGGAGCATTAAGCATATGACCAAACACATCTTCGTCACCGGCGGAGTCGTCTCCAGCCTCGGCAAAGGAATCACCGGCGCCGCGCTCGCCATGCTGCTCGCCAAACGCGGCTACCGCGTCGCCATGCAGAAACTCGACCCCTACCTCAACGTCGATCCGGGCACCATGAGCCCCTACCAGCACGGCGAAGTCTTCGTCACCGACGACGGGGCGGAAACCGATCTCGACCTCGGCCACTACGAGCGAATCGCAGGCGTAATCTGTTCCAAAGCAAGCAACTTCACCAGCGGAAAAATCTATCAGAACGTCATCAGCCGCGAACGCGCGGGCGGTTATCTCGGCGGCACGGTCCAGGTGATTCCCCACATCACCGATGAAATCAAGCGGGCGATGCAATCGCTTCACCACCCGCAAATCGACATCGCCATCACCGAAATCGGCGGAACCGCGGGCGACATCGAGAGCCACCCCTTCCTCGAAGCGGCGCGCCAGTTCAAACTTTCCGCCCATAAAGAGGATGTTATCTTTCTCCACCTGGTTCTGGTCCCTTATATCCGGGCGGCGAAGGAGCTCAAGACCAAACCCTCGCAGCATTCGGTTTCGACGCTTCAGAGCATCGGCATCACGCCCGACATCCTGATCTGCCGGACGGAGATTCCGATGGAGGAAGAACACTTCAAAAAACTCTCGCTCTTCTGCAACGTCCCAGCCGCTTATGTCATCGAGGAGCTCGACGTCAAACACTCCATCTACGAAGTTCCGCTGGAACTGGCGGCGCAGAAGCTGGATCTC
>JAVBSA010000518.1:0-3175 GCA_031556915.1 Victivallis sp. | reverse complement strand
TCCTTTCGCCCCCTTCATCTGCTCCTGATAAAGCTCGAGCATGTCGTCGGAGGGTTTTTCTTTCCGGTGGAAGCGGATCCGTTCGCCCCACGGGGTTGTCCAGAGCACGCCGTCCTTCTGCGGCATGGCCGAACTGGTCAGCTGCGGAATGCGCCAGCCGAAGCCGGCGATTCCTTCGACCTCCAGGTTCGATTGATAGACCAGCTCCACCGGCAGCCGGAGTTCGGGAGAAAAGTTGGCGGTTCCCAGATGATGTTTGTAGAGGAAGCCGTGTTCCGCCAGAAGCGCCTTCCCCGCCGTCATCGGCCGGGTGGAGAAATCGAGCTTCTCCGCCGCAGTCAGGATACCGCAACACAGCAGGAAAACAACAAAAAATCGATACTTCACCCGGCTGCCTCTCTTAATTTTTTCGGAAAGAGCAATCGCTGGATAATATTATGGAAAAAAACAAAGAATTAAGCAAGAAATAAATGTTAGAAAGTCATAAGGAAATGGTTATGGGTTTGAAAATACGCTTCCACACAACTATTCTGAATCATGGGAGCCAATTGCAAAAGCCATTCCGGCGCGAACCGCCAGTTGATTGTTTCACGAATCCGCGGGGGACTGCAACCGGGAATTGATTTTATGCCGGAACCCGCGACACTGCGCGCACATCAGGCATAATTTATGGGAGAGCATCACAGTTGTTCCGGGCGATTCGTCAGTACCCCCCCGGCCCCCATTCCGAACTGTCTTGCCGCCTCCTTGGCGTCATCGGTGAAGAACACGTTCGCACTCAACCCCAGCTCGCGGCAGAGCCGGAATGTCTCCGCCGTAACCGATTCCCGGGTGGGCTGGACAAAGCGGCAGCCGCGCTCTTTGCACCGCTTCAGATTCGCCGGATCGCTTCGCTCATGCCAACCGTCGGTAAGGCAGAGCTCGATTCCGGGAAGCACCCGGTCGGCCGTCTTCGGCGTGACCGTGAAATAACCCAGATCTCCCATCTCATACTCCAGGAAAAGGTCGCATGCCTTCCGCATGGCGATCTCATCGTCGAGATAAATCTGGATATTCATCCCGGCTTTTCCGCGGAATTGTTCGAGAATCTCTTCGAAAGTCGGAATTTCAAGATGTTTGCAAAATGGCTCCGCCAACCGTTCATTGTGACGGAAATACGAAAAGTTCAGCCGTTTCAGCTCCGTCAGCGTATAGCTCTCCGGTTTGCCGCTGCCGTTCGAGGTCCGGTCAACGGTCGAGTCGTGCAACAGCACCGGCACGTGGTCGCGGGTGGCGCGCAGGTCGAATTCGATCATATCGGCCCCCGCCTCGATCGCTTTCTCCATGGAAAGCGCGGTGTTCTCGGGGAATTCATAGGACGCGCCGCGATGGGCGGTGATGCTGCGGCGCGCCGACAGTTCGGTAAGGGTTGCAAAGCGGTTCATAATCTCTTTTAAGTACATAGGATAACCCCTCAATTCCGTTCTGTCAAATGATAGGCCATGACTCCGCCGGGAAAAGCCGTGCTGTCGAGCCGGAACGATACAACCCCGTCGTTGTAGTGCGACTCCACCTCGCCGAGCGCCTTGCCGTCGGCGTTCAGCGCCGTCACTTTGAGCGGATGCTTTACGGCGAGTTCGGCCGAAGCGCTTCCCCGGCGCACCAGGAGCGGCAGCTTGCCGTAATCCTCGAGAAAACTCATGCCGGAATCGCGGAAACGCTCTTCGCTGTTGGCGACGTCGGTCAGGTGGATGAGCAGCAGCGAACCGCTTTCCCGGATTTCCCGGCCATCCAACGCAAAAAGCGACGCCGTCATAAAGGTATCCGCGTCTTTGAGGCGGAAATGAGTTGCGGTCAGCTCTCCTGCGCCGAGCGTGAGCGACTCGGCGCGCGGTGTCGCGATTGTAAGCGCGGGGCGCTCCGGATCGAGCCTCAGCTGCTCCGGAGCGGGGTGACGGGCGGGTTTCTCCGCCTCCCGGTAAGCGAGGAGCCTGACGCCGGGAATGGAGACTCCTTCCGGCAGGGAGCCGATCTGTTCATAAAGCCCGCGCTCCCGGAAGGCTTGGGGAAAGGCGAAGGGGAGGCCGCTTGCGAAGAAGCCGGCCGGCACAACGAGCGCCGTTTTGTTCCGGGCGGCTTGAACGTCGCCGCGCAGGAACAGCAGAATTGCGATCCGGTCGGAGAATTGCGCCAGCGGATCGTTGGCCGCATCGAAACCGCGGTCGATCCGGCGCATTTCGCGGATGTTCTCCGCCTCGTGATTCCAACTGTAACGGAAGAGGCCGTCCCAATTCTGGAGAGAGGCGTAAGCTCCGGTCAGCGGCCCCGCTTCGGCCCGGAACCGGTTGGGGAAGCAGTAGTTGAATTCCGTGACGATAAAGGGTTTGCCGAAAATCCTCGTCGGCATCATCTTCGCCGGAAGTTCCGCGCCGGAGGCGATGGCTGAAGTGTGTTCGTAGGCGAAAGGCAGTTGCCAGGGCTTCCCCGGAAAACGCGGATGCGACCAGTATTGATGGTTGTCCGTCAGGTCGAAGCGGGCCCGTAGCAAAGTGAGCGGCAGGTCGGATTCCTTGTTGAGGCTGGTGAGAAGAGTTTTCAAACCGAGCTCCTCCCGGACGAAGCGGAGCTGTTCCGCATGCACATTGCCCTGGAGTTCATGCAGGAATTTGCGGAAGTGGCGGTTTTTCTCATCCACCGCTTCTTTTGGGAGGCGGTTTGCCCGGCGGAATTCCTCGTACTTTTGCAGATGGAGCTCCCGGTAGGGGCCGAGCTTCCAGGCGCTGGAAAGGTTGTCCTCGTTGACCAGGTTGATACAGAAGATGGCCGGGTCTTCCCCCCAGCGGAGGCCGGTGTGGGGATTGCGGTGGCTCATGAGTCGCCGGGTGAATTCTTTCCAGTTCGCCATGGCTGCGGCGGAGAAGGGGAGCAGCGGCTTCATCCACTGGCCGTCGTCCGCGGTGACCGGGTCGAGCTCCGGGATATGGTCGCCGGGGCGGAAGCGGCGGGCGGTGTAAAGATCGAGCGTGATGTAGATTCCGCGCTTTTTCAGTTCGGCGAAGAGAAAGTCGAGCTTTTCCAATTGCTCCGGCCGGATGGCCAGGCTGTTTGCGCCCCGGTGATCGACGAGATAACGGTCGTAATGGTGAAAACGGACTGCGTTGTAGCCGCAGTAAGCGAGGTATTCCGCCAGTTTGAC
>JAVBSA010000529.1:0-8206 GCA_031556915.1 Victivallis sp. | reverse complement strand
CGGTGGTCCCCCGTTGTGTCCATCCTCGCAGTCGGGTTGTTCGCAACCGCCTACACCTGTATGGGCGGGATGGAGGCGGTCGTCTGGACCGACGTGTTCCAATTCGTCGTCTTGCTGGGCGGAATTCTCGTCGTCATCGCGCTCATCGCCTGGGAAACGCCCGGCGGCGTCGCCGGGATCTGGGAGATCGCGGCGGAAAACAAACATACCTTCAACGTCGGAGCGGATTCCGGCCTCTGGGATCTGACCATGCACAACCGTATTTCGATCTGGCCGTGGCTGATCGGGATTCCGTTCGCCATGATCCTGCCCGCAACCGACCAGATCAACCTGCAGCGCTGCCAGGCGTGCAAGGATTTCCGGGAGGTGACCCGCGCGGTGATATGGAGCACCGTCGGCACGCTGCCGGTCAGTTTTCTTTTCTACTTTGCCGGATTGGCCGTATTCGCTTATTTCAAGGTGCTGCATCCGGCGGCGGATCCGGGGAGCAACGGCGACGAGGCTTTCTGCCATTACATCACCACGTACCTGCCGGTCGGCTTCCGCGGGCTTCTGGCGGCGGGCGTCCTGGCGGCGGTGATGTCCACCGTGGACTCGGTCATCAACTCGCTGAGCACCGTTTTCGTCCGGGATATCTACGAGCGGGTACTGGCGACGGGGCGGAGCGACAACCACTATCTGCGCGTGGCCAAACTCTCCACCTTGCTGATCGGTCTGGCAAGCTGTGGATTCGGCCTCCTGGTGGTGCTGGTTTTCCACGGGCGGGATATTGCGCTCTGGGAAGTCTCCTATGTGACCGGCGCCGTGCTGGGAGCTTTCAGCAGCGCTATCTTCATCATGGGGCTGCTGACCCGCAGAACCAATGCCAAAGGGATGCTCTGGGGGCTGGCGGCGGCGGTTCCGGTGGCGATTTATTTCACAATATTCCGTTATCTGCTCCGTCCGCCCGGGGAGCGGATAAGTTTTCTCTTCCTGAGTTTGCTGGTGATCTTCTCGGCGATGCTGACATCCTATCTTTACAGTCTCTTCACCGGAGCATGCCGCCCGGAACAGCTTCCGTACGTCATCTGGACACGGTTTTCCCGGAAGAACCGGGAAACCTGAGATTGCTCAGGCCTTTCCGGTGCTGCCGAATCCGCCCGCGCCGCGGCCGGATTCGGAGAGCTCTTCCGTGAGTGTGAGCTCGACTTCGGGCAGTTTCGCAATCACCATCTGGGCGATCCGGTCGCCGCGCTTCACCGGGAACGCTTCCGTTCCCGCGTTGAACATAATCACCCCCACTTCACCGCGGTAACCCGCGTCGACGGTTCCCGGCGAGTTGGTCAGCATCAAATTGTGTTTGAGCGCAAGTCCGCTCCGGGGACGCACCTGCGCCTCGTAATCGCAGGGCAGTTCCAGGAACACGCCGGTCGGCACCAGGACGCTCCTGCCCGGCGGCAGCTCCATCTCGACGCGGGACCGGAGATCGTAGGCGGCGTCGTCGTGATGCGCTTTGCGCGGCAGAAGATCCGCACAACCCTCGGCCATTTTCACCCTGATTTGAATTTTTTCCATATTTTCCCCGAAATACAATTTGTTTTCCTTGCTATTGGTATTAAAGTAACCGAAGTGCCGCCGCTTTTCAAGTTTCGGCGATGACAGCTTTACCATACGACAAACGGGATAACACATTTATGGAAATTACCGACCTCCTTCAGTACGCAATGAATTCCGCCGCTTCGGACTTCTTTGCCACCGCCAACAAATACCCCTCGTTCCGCCGCTCCGGCCAGGTTCAGGTGGAGGGGGATGAAGTCCTCACCGCCGCCCAGATCGATAAATTCCGCAAAGAATGCATTTCCGCCAAGGGCGAAGAGGAATATAAGCGCCGCGGCAGCTACGACGCCGCCTATACGCTCGCCACGGGCGAACGGTTCCGCCTCAACTTTCTCGACTCGCTGAGCGGCCCCGCCTTCGTCGCCCGCCCGGTCTATCCCGGCGAAGCGCTTTTCTTCGAAGAACTCGGGCTGCCCGCGGATGCGCTTCAGGAGATGTGCTCCACCAAAAGCGGCATCATCATCGTGGTCGGCTCCACCGGCAGCGGCAAATCCACCACGCTCGCCGCGATGGTCAACTACATAAACAACCACTACCGCAAACACATCATCACCATCGAAGATCCGATCGAGTTCCTGCATAACGACATCAACTGCCTGGTGACGCAGCGCGAACTCAATTCCAGCACGACCAGCTTCTCCGACGCGCTGCGGGCGGCGATGCGCGAGAGCCCGGATGTGATCGTCATCGGTGAAATGCGCGATATGGACACGGTGCAAGTGGCCGTTTCCGCCGCCATGACCGGGCATCTGGTGATCACCACCGTTCACACCGGCGACACGGTACAGGCGATCGAACGCGTGGTCGACCTCTACCCGGAGGAATTGCGCGACCAGATCGCCAGCGACCTCGGCGGCGCCCTCATCGGCGTCATCGGCCAGCGGCTCATGCCGCGCGCCGACAATCAGGGAATGTTCCCGGCGCTGGAGATCATGGTGGGAACTCCGACCGTCCGCAAATTGGTGGGCGAACGCAGTTACCGGGCGCTGTCCGAAGCGCTCAACCGCGGCAGCAACAACGGGATGCAGACCTTCACCCGCGCCATTTTCCGCCTCTTCAAAGAGGGATACATCACCCATGACACGGCCATGGAAATGGTCTCCAACAAGGACGAACTGCAACTCCTCCTCTCGGGCATGGAGAGCGGCGCCGACACCTTCGCCAGCCGCTACGGCAGCAGCGAAGACGCGGAAGATCCCGATATCCAGGTGATCGACATGAGCAAGCTTCTGCGCACAGCCGTCAAGAGCGGCGCGTCGGACATGCTGCTTTCGGCGGGAGCGCCGCCGATGCTCCGCATCCACGGCGAACTGCGCCCGATGGACCTGCCGGTGCTGGGCGGCATCGACACCCAGCGGCTGCTGTCGAGCATCCTCAACCCCTACCAGAAGGTGACGTTCGAAGAAAAGCGCGAGGTCGACCTTGCGCTCTCGATTTCGCTGGTGATGAACAAAGAGACCAACGCGGTCGAAAATTACCGCTTCCGTATCAACGGCTTCCACCAGCGCGGAACGGTGGCGGTGGTGGCCCGCGTGATCGTCAGCAAGATTCCGAAACCGGAAGATTTGCACCTGCCGCCCCAAATCATGCAACTCTGCACCAAGCAGCAGGGCCTGATCCTGATCACCGGTCCCACCGGCAGCGGTAAATCGACTTCGCTGGCCAGTATGATCGACAACATCAACAGCACCCGGCCGGAACACATCATCACCATCGAGGACCCGATCGAATATGTCCACTACACCAAGATGGCGCTGGTGGAACAGCGCGAGGTGGGTTCGGACACGCTTTCCTTCTCCAACGCGCTCAAATACGCGCTACGTGAAGACCCCGACGTGATCCTGGTGGGTGAAATGCGCGACACCGAGACCATCGGCGCGGCGCTGACCGCGGCTGAAACGGGCCACCTGGTGTTCGGCACGCTGCATACCAACAGCGCGCCGCAGACGATCGACCGAATCATCGACTCGTTTCCGTCGCACCAGCAGAACCAGATCAAGCTTCAGCTCTCCAGCGTGCTGCTGGGGGTGATTTCGCAGCGGCTGCTGCCGACGATCGACGGCAACGGCCGTGTGGCGGCGTTCGAAATCATGGTGGGCACTCCGCCGGTCCAGGCGCTGATCCGCGAAGGCAAGACGGCGATGCTGGTCTCGCAGCTCGAAACCGGTGCGAAAGACGGCATGATCACCATGCAGAAATCGCTCGAAATCCTCTACGAAGACGGCATGATCAGCTACGAGGAAATGCAGAGCTACCTCTCGGACTACAAGGCCGACGACGCTTATTGATCGTAAGTACAAACAAAACGCCTGCCCGGCTGGAAACAGCGGGCAGGCGTTTTTTTTCTCAGTGGATCGGGGGCGCGCTTTTTTATTTTTTTAATATCATCAAAGGCCAGAATTCCGGGTGATAGTCACAATGCGCTCCCGGGCGGGCCGCCGTGCTGATTCCTTTGAGTCCCTGCGGCTCCGATTCGGAGTCGCGGTCGTGAAGGAAGAGAGCGAAACCGCACATGCCCCCCTCTTTCAACACAAACGGCTGCAGGTACTTCTGCTCGAAAATCACCACATAACGATACCCGTCCGCGGTGCGTTTGAACACGGCTCTCAGATTTTTCGCGGCCGCTTCCTTGGAGATGACCGCCTGGGCGTCGGTGTTCTGGATATTCGGTTCGCGCAACCGCCAGACCGAAGCGGGACCGTCCTGGTTGGTCATATGATTCCGCGCAAAGTCATAGCGATAGTCGTCGTCGTCATATCCGCCTTTTTCGCGCCCGTTCGCACCGGCGTCGATGTAGACCTCGAGACAGCCGTCGGTGTCATAAAGCGCGCTCTCTTTCTGAATCGGCATCGGCACGAACTGATCGTCGGTGGCTTCCACCATGAGATAGAGATTCCGTTCGTCCCACGCGACGCGGTATTTCGCCCCGATATCACCCGTATGACCGTGCTTGATCCGGTCTTTCATTTTCGGCAGCAAATAGAGATTGGAAATTTCCAGGGCCGGAACCGCCTCCCATTCCGGAGCCTCCGGGTCGAGCGGAAGCGGCTTTGAGGTATAAGGCGCGTAGAAATAATCCATCTCCCAATCGACCGTGCTTTTGTCGCTGCCGCCGCTTACGGAGATCTGTTTGTTCCAGCGGAACATCTTCCCCGAGGCGGGCTCATGTCGTGAAACCGGCAGAAGAGTATCCTGAAACGGCTCCAAAACGACTTCAGTCTTCCAATCCTCCACGCCAAAGACCGTCTTCTGCGGAGTTCCGGTCAGGTTTCTTGTTTTCAGGCTCACGCCGCCATCCGGTTGCGGAAGGGCAAAGGTGCGAATCGAAAAACGGCTGCCGAGCGGTTCGGCGGCGGCAAATTCCTTCGCCATTGCGCCGGAGTCTTTTCCCCGGATGAAGAAGGGAGCCGGATACAGTTGGATATCGTAATTCCCTTTGCCGTCGGGCGCAAGACGCCGCGCGTTACCCATGAAATCGATGAATTCCGGCGTTCGGGCAAATTTCACACGGAGCCGGGGGCCCGGAGCCGTGCCGCTCTCAGCGTCTTGATTGGTCGACCAGATTGCGGCAACGCCTTCCCCTGTCCGGTTGTCGCGGAAGAGGTATCCGCGAATATCACCGGAGGGGCGGATGTCGGACACATATGAAATATCGTCGAAGAGCAATCCAAGCGTATTGATCCCTTTGGGAGTCAAGCTCATGGCGAACGAGAAGCCGTCAAAGATCCGGTTCGCCCCGATCCACGGGTTCATATGCCGGACCTGCGGATACTTGAGCCCGATCAAACTGGCCCGCGCCACCCAGGCCGCATGCATGAACTCCCGGTGCGAGAAATCGTAAGAGGGACGCGAACCGCGAAAATCATCGTTCCAATCCAGCGATCCCCACGGCGGGCAATAGAAATAGGGAACGTTCATGAATTCCGGGATCAGGATCCCGGAACCGGCGTAGCCGTATTTTTTCAGCAGTCCCGCAAGGTGGATGATTTCCGTCTCGATATCTTCCCATCCGTTGGTGCCGTCGAGCGTCTGGTACATATGGATGGAGAAAGCATCCCACTTCACCTTGCCGAGCGTGGAACGGATGTATCCCTCCATCTCCCGGCGGCCGCGGATGGCGCAGTAACGCTGCGGACCGGTAGTAGGCATGAGCTTGACGTCGGGGCGGGCGCGCCGTGCACCTTTGGCGAAGGCGGTGAGAACCTTGGCCCACTCCTCGAAATTTCCGTCCCGGATCAGGGTCGCCCCCTCCTCTTCGTTGGCGAACGCCCAATAATCGTTGCTCGGATTGTTTTTCACCGCCTGGAACGCAAGTTCCTCGATGCGGGCTTCGTCTGCCGGGGAAATCTGCTTGCGCTTTAGAATGCCGCGACACCAGTTGACGTCGGCGAGTGGAAGCGCGCGCGGATACATGTAAGTCAGCGCCTGCCCATAGGAGCGGAGGCCGTATTTCCGCGCGATCGGATTCAGCCCGGCCGGATCGTCCACATCGTTCCCGCCGTAGACGTAAGAACCGAAACCGCTGCGTTGGATCAGTTGAAACAAATACTCTTTGTCCTGAACCCGATTCCCGCCGAGACAGAGTCCGAACAGATCCCGCGTCGCGTGCTTCCCCGCCAGCGGCTTCAGGACGGACATCCGGTAGAAATCGAAAAACGCCTTCCCGTCAACCTGAAAGCGGGCCTTCAATGCAAATACCCCCTGCCCCAGTTGACCGGGATCCATGTCGAGCTTCAGCACCGCCACGCCCTGCCGGTCGAGCGTAAAATGGAATGTGCCGCTCCAGGGCTTCTCCCGGTAATAGTTAAAGAGTTCAAGCGCGACTTCACCCTTCAGCCCCGGTTCGCCGGTCAAATGAAGTTCCGCTCCGGGCGCTTCGCCGAGGGTGAGATTATTGTAGCGCTCACGGGTGACGAGCCTGGCCTCCACCGGCGGTTTGACGAATTCGGTCGCCTTGTCTCCGATTTCCATCTGAACATTGTCGATCCAGACTTCTCCGGAAGATACCAGCCGGAAGATCGGGCGCAACGCGTTCCGGTCGTTCCGGACGGTAAATTCGTAGCGCTTCCACTCTTTCGTCAAACTCTGCGGTTGGGGGAACAGTCTTCTCTTGATCCAGCCGAATTTTCCGCTCACATTCGGAGAATTGACGCCGGCGGCCAGCAACTCCCCGCCGTTTTTTCCTTTCGCGTAATAGCTGACCGTAACAATGGCGTCCGGCGGGAGTGCAACCGGATGGGCGATCAGCCAGTCGGGATTATCGAGCTTGCCGTCGCTCCGCAGCCGGGCGGCATATTCGCCGAACAAAGTTTCATCCGTTTTGACGATTTCGCAGCTGTAGTTTTCGTTGACGCAGACTCCCAGGTCAAGAGCCCAATAACGCCCCTCCTGCTCGAAGCCCGGATTCATCACCCGGTTTGCGGTGACGGCAAGCGGCACATGCATCGCATCGTATTTCCAGAAGTCAACCCCTTCCACAGGAGGTGGAGCCGCCGCAGCAGCAGATTCGAACCCGGGGCCGAATTCGAATATCACGCTGTCTTTCACCGGCATTTGATCCGGGATCAGCCGGACGACCGCCCGGGTCGCGGACAACGCGGGATTTACCGTTTCCTCCACTTTGCAATTGAAGCTTTTCATGTGAACCGAGAAACGGCGACGGGGCGAATCCGGAGCATACACGAATTCGGCAACCTTGTCGAATTCGGAGATTTGCCGTTTTCCGCCGATTGCCTGAAGTTCATCGAAACTTTTCCGTGTCAGAAGCCGGTCGTCAAAGGAAAGATTTTCCGCCTTGAAGACTCCCTTGGGATAGGTTGCAAAACGCGGATAAAGGTAAAACCCGCCGAAATGGTCCGCTTGCTCCCGAGTGATTCCGGCGTCCCAGGAGAGTTCGACTCTCCGGCTGTCCAGCCGCTTCAACTGCCAGCTGCAGACGGCCCGTCCGCCGTCGGGGAGACGGTAAGGACGCCGCCAGAGAATGCTTTTCGAAACAGGATCCGCGCCGACTTCGACCGCCTCCCCCTCGAATGAAGAAAAGGGAGCCCAATCATGGCTTTTATAATTCCGGAATCCGCCGGTCATAACGAAAAGTCCGGTGTAAACGCGATCGATGTGCAGCGTCAAATGGCTGCCGATTTCAGGGCTGGAGAAATCCTGGTAGACGCCGAGCACGCGGTTGCCGTAGTGAAAACCGGCCTGAGGGACCTTTTGCTTCCGCCAATTGTCATATCGTTCATTTACAATAAATTCCGAGTCAAGACCGGGCGCCTGATTCGCGGCGAACGGAGCCTTCCACTCCGGCATCCGATTGAAAAGGCTTTCCGCCCCCTCGCAACAGAATGCAAGCAGACACAGAATCATCCCGCCGCCGCGCAATATCCCCATCGCCTTGTTTCCCTTCATGCCGTTCACAGATAAAGCTCCATCACACCGTTCACGGAGTATTGCCGCCTGATATTCACCGGATTCTGACGCAACTCCCAGGTTCCGAGAGACTCGGCATGACCATCCAGAAACGCGATGTTCGCCCGGTCGGAATGAATCCGCGCAACATACCCGAAGCCTGTTTCGGAACCGGTCTCCTGAAAACGGGTGTAGGAATAAGACG
>JAVBSA010000328.1:0-6629 GCA_031556915.1 Victivallis sp. | reverse complement strand
GCAGGATTTCAGCGGCCCGCCGCCCGATTTCCCGGAACGGCTGCGCCGCGGTGGTCAAATCGATCAGGGCCGCCACTTCCATATCGTCGAAACCGACGACGGAAACATCCCCGGGCACCCGCAGGTTCATGGTTTTCATTTCATCGATGATATTGAAGGCGAGTTCATCGTGCGAGCAGATGATCGCGGTCGGCGGTTCGGGGAGCGCCATCAGCTCATGGATGCGCAAACGGCCCTGGCCGCGCAGCAGCCGGTCCTTTTCCACCTCGACATGATACTCCGGAACCAGCGGAATTTTGCGGTAACGCAGCTGGTCTTCGACTCCCCGCACGCGGGCGTCCGCCGTGAAGATGCCGGGGAAGACGCGGATCGAACCGATCCGGCTGTGCCCGGCTTCGATCAGGGCGTCGACGATCTCCCGGCTGGCGTTGTAGCCGTCGCTGCCAACGAAGTTCCCGCGGATGATTCCGCCGGAGCTGACCGGGCTGTCGATCACCACATAGTTGATTCCGGCAAAGGAAAATTTATCGATGAGCCGGATATTGTATTCATAGAAGTCCGGGCGCTGGCGCGGCAGCAGGATCGCCCCGACGTAGCCGGGGGAGCGCAGCTGCTCGATCACCGAATCGAGCCGGTCGGGGTCTTCGCGGAGAATCACCACCTTGAGGTCGATTCCTTCCCGGCTCGCCGCCTCTTCCAACCCGGCGAGATAGCAGTTGCCCGGCTTCCGGGATTCTTCCGGCATGATGAACACCATATGCCGCTCCTTGCGGAGAGAAAGCTGCGATTTGCCGGAGACGAAGTAGCCGACGTTCGGCTTCTGTTCCAGCACGCCCGACTCAACCAGTTCGACCAGCGCGTTGCGCACCGTGCCGCGCGAAACATCGAGCTCCTCCGCAAGACTTGCTTCGGAAGGCAGCCTCATCCTGGTTCCGTAACTGCCGTTGCCGATCCGGTTCTGGATGGATCGAATAACTTTCTGCCTGGGACTCTCCGCCATATGCCTCCTCACATTGTACAACAATTTCACAAACTTTACATTAATTATGACAAAACAATGTACAATTGTCAAGAGGCAAAGTGAAAAAAGACGAAAAAAAGACCGGAAGTTGTTTTGATGAGGTGTTTCACGCTGGCGCGTGTGCAAGAGCCCCTGGGCAATCGAGCCCGGGTCGGACATGTCGGACAGATCCCGGCGTTTGAGCTGACCGCCCGATAAACATTTCACGTTGCGCGGCCCGGAGGTATTGCACTCGCGGTCAGCACAAACCGCATCGTCCGACTCGTCCGACATGTCCGGCGTGTCCGACTTAACCCCCTGTTCCCGGCAGGCGCTCCGCACATGCGCCAACGTCAAACACCCCAAGCGGCCCGGCATACGTCCGCAAGGCATGATCGGGCAGCCTACCCCACGATCCGGCGGCCGCAGTTGAGGCAGTGACTGCGATTGCGGCTGATGCCCAACATAGCGCCGCAATCGGGACATTGCCGGGGAATATCCGGCTTTTTTATCCTCTTGTCGATACAGTAAACGTTCAGTAAAAGAATCGGCAAAAGCAGAATAATCATGGCCAATCCGCACCATTGATTGATGGTAAACATCAGGATCGTCAAGAGAAAATATCCCAGCAAAATCACGATCATCTTTCCGCTCCATCGCGCCAACTTGTCAATATATTCCTCCACCACCCGCCGGTCGATGACCGGTTCGCCGAACGGGGGTTTCGGGAATTCCGCCGACACCTTCGCGCCGCAAGCGGAACAGTTCCCGGTCAGGAGAAGCGTGTTCACCATCCTGACCACACTATTGCAATTGCCGCAACGCGGAAACGACGACAGCAATTCCAAACGATGGAATATAATTGAAATCAAAGGGTAGCAGATCATTGCCGCCCCGCAAAGCGACAAAAAAGCATCAGCGGGCGGCGGCCCTTCATGGCGGCGCGCCATGATAATCGCAGGAATATAGCAAATCAGAATAACACCTATAAGAAATAAACTGGGCGCCGAATCCCGCAGGAACCGCACCCAGCTATGCCGTTCCGCCACCGGTTGCGGCAGCGCCAACGGGACATCCCCGGCGGGGAAAAGCAGCTCGCCGCACCGGGAACATTTCCCGGTCGCCATGACGTCATCCTGAAGCATCAGGCTCTTCCGGCACCCGGGACAGCGGGGCCGTCCGATGCGATCGAACAAAGCAAGAGCGGGGAGCGACAGCACCAAGATGATCATCAGGATGATCATCCCCCGGTACCAATCACTCCAATTGGTTTCGTCTATCGGGGGAACCGCCAGCAATCCGATGCCGAGCAGAACGATACAAGAACGCGCAATCCGCGTCTGCCACCGGTCGAGCCGCCGGAATTTTGCGTGAAGAGCCTCCCGGCGGTTCATTTGCCGTTGACCGACTTCAAGAGCGCGTAGCAGCTCTCCATGTGCGGGACCGGTACATTGTGCTTGCGGGCGAGACGCACCGTGTTGCCGAGGATCGCTTCGACTTCGAGCTCGCGGCCCGCCTCGAAGTCCTGCAGCATGCTGGTTTTATAGGCGGGGAAATTGCGGGTATATTCCATCTGCGCTTCGATCTCCTTCTCGCCGAGCGCAACTCCGCAGGCGTTGGCCACGGCGGCGGTTTCGCGCATCAGGGCGCAGCAGAGCCGTTCCAGCTCCGCGTCTTCCACCATCTTGCGGGTGTCGGCGTTGCCGGCGAGTACGGAGACGGGGTTGAAGGGCAGATTCCAGAGCAGCTTCATCCACCGGTAAAACCCGATATCCTCCGTCACTTCGCACTTGACGCCCGCATCGCGGAAGGCTTTTCCGAGGCGTTGCACCGCTTCACCGGCTCCGGCGGGGTAGTTCCCCATCTTGAGCTCACCGCCGCCCTGGTGCCGGACCACACCCGTTGCGGGGCGCGAAGCCCCGATATACGCAATCGAGCTGACAAGCTCATTTTGCGGGAACGCTTCGGCGATTTCATGTTCGATATCGATCCCGTTCTGGATCAGAAGAATCGCGCTTTTCGGCGACCGCACCGCCGGACGCAGCAGAGCCACCCGGTCGACGCGGGGCAGCACTTTCGAGGCCAGAATGATATAGTCGGCCTCGTCCTCATATTCAGCCGCGCTTTTCAGCACCGCTTTCGGAACAAAGCGGAAATCGCCCGCGATGCTTTTGATCTCGTATCCGGTTTTCGAAGCGGTTTCGTAATCGCTCCGCGCCACAATGACGACCTCCGCCCCGGCTTGCGCCAGGCGGGCCGAAAAATAGACTCCGACAGCACCCGCGCCGACAACCAATACCTTCATCATGATCTGCCTCCGAAAATCGCGGTTCCGACCCGGACGAGTGTGGAACCGTGTTGAATTGCAATCTTATAATCGCCGCTCATGCCCATCGAGAGCACCGGCAGCGGACAGGACAACTTCTTCTCGAGCGAATCGCGCTCCAGCCTCAGCGCTTCAAAAATCGCCGCCAACTCCGCCTCGTCTGCTTCATAAGGGGCCATGGTCATCAGCCCGGCGAACCTGGCGAACCGGCAATCCGCCGCGCAGCGGACGGCTTCCTCCAGCGCGGCGGGGGCGAAGCCGCCCTTGCTGTTTTCGCCCGAAACGTTCACTTCGAGCAGAAAACAGGGCGTCGCTTTTTCTTCGCCGGCAATCCGGTCGATCCGGAGAAGCAGCGGAATCGAATCGACCGAGTGGATCATGTGCGCCAGCATCACGGCTTTGCGCACCTTGTTGGCCTGCAACCGGCCGATGAAATGCCATTCGATGTCGCCGGGCAGTTCCGCAGCTTTCCCGGCCAGCTCCGGGATGCGGCTCTCGCCGAAGGCGCGAATGCCCGCCTCATAGAGTTCGGCGATCATCGCCGCCGGAAAGGTCTTGCTGACCGCGAGCACCGTCACTTCGGCGGGGTCGCGCCCGGCGGAACGGGCCGCCGCATCCGCTTCGGCCCGGATCCGCCGGTACTGTTCGACGACACGGCTCATTGTTTGGCGAATTTGAGCCGGTTTTCCGGCGGCTGCGCGGTGATTTTGGTTCCGGCCGGCATGCTTTCGGTGAGCCAGACGTTGCCGCCGATCACCGAGTTGTCGCCGATGACGATATCCCCCAGAACCGAAGCGCCGGAGTAGATGGTGACATTGTTCCCGATGGTGGGGTGCCGCTTGCTCCCCTTGACCAGCATCCCGCAGGCGTCTTTGGGGAAGCTCACCGCCCCCAGCGTCACCCCCTGATAGATGCGGACATTGTCGCCGATCATCGCCGTCTCGCCCACCACCACGCCGGTGCCGTGGTCGATGAACACCCCCTTGCCGAGATGGGCGCCGGGGTGGATATCGATCCCGGTGAGACTGTGGGCGTGTTCGGTCATCATCCGCGGAATAAAGGGAACCTTCTGGTGATAAAGAACATGCGCCATCCGCTGAATCGTGATCGCCTTGACGCCGGGGTAGCTCAGGATGATTTCATCGCAGCTGGTGGCGGCAGGGTCGCCCGCGTAAGCGGCTTCGACGTCGCTTTTCATCGCCTCGCGGATTCCGGGGAGCGCGTCGAGGAGCGCGAAGACCGCGCTGTTGGTGCCGCACTCCTCACAGCTCCGCGTCTTGCGGGTGTAGCGGATCGCCCGGCACATCTGGTCGAACAATTCGGAGTAAATCTCTTTCAACAGCTCCGCCACGTCGCGGGCGATCATTTCGCTCCGCCCCTGCCTGCGGCCGTCGAAACCGGGGAAGACCACCTCGAGCAGCTTGTCGGTGATGGCCACGATTTCGGACCGTCGGGGCAGATTGACCCCGTCCAGATGGTTGATGCCGAAGTTGTCTTTGTAGGTTTCGCCGATCCGGTCGGCGATCCGGGCGAGCTCCAGGGAGGCGTCGCCCGCGATGTCGGAGAAGTCGTATTTCTGAATCTGCATAAAATCAATTATTCCACATTTTGAATCTGCTCCCGCAGTTTTTCCAATTCACTTTTAAAGGCGACCGCCAGCGGCGAAATCGCCGCAACACCGGCCTTGTTGCCGAGGGTGGTGATCTCCCGGAACAGCTCCTGCATCAGGAAATCGAGGCTGCGCCCGGCCGGGGCCGCCTGCGCCAGAAAGCCCCGGAACTGGCCGAAATGGCTCCGGATCCGGGTGATCTCTTCCGTCACGTCGGATTTATCCGCGTAGAAAAGAACCTCTTTCAGAAGCCGCTCATCGTCGGCGGCGACCGGAAGGTTTTCCCTGGCGATTTTGTCCAACAGCTTCGTTTTGAGCGAGTCGGCGACTCCGGCGGTCAGGGGGATGATTTCGCCCAGCAGTTTTTCCAGCAGCGCCAGGCGGGTTTCAAGGTCGTGCTTCAACGCTTCCCCCTCGCGTTCGCGCATTTTCTGATAATTCGCCAGCGCGTTTTCGACGGCGCCCATGAACGCCTTTTCCACGCCGGGGTCGTCCGTCTCGAAAGCGCACTCCCGGATCACGCCGGGAATCCGCATCAACGCTTCCACATCGACCACCGTAACCTGCCCGTTGCGTTTCCGCGCCGCTTTGGCCGCGGCGATGAGCGTATCGAGCAGCGCCTCGTCGACGGCCCCGCTTCTACACGCGCCCGGCGCCGAACTGCCGATCCGGAGCTGAAGCGCCCCGCGGCTGACCGCAGCGGAGAGCAGTTTGCGCGTTTCCGCCTCATACATGGCGAACTCCGGCGGTGCGGAGAACCGCAATTCGAACTGCTTGCGGTTGACGCCCGAAAGCTCCGCCGTCAGCAGCATCCCGTTGAATTCGTATTCCCCTTTCCCGAAACCGGTCATGCTTTTCATCTTACCGCACCTCCTCCTCGACAATATTGCTCGAGGGGGGAGCGGGCAGGTCGTCCGCGTCCGCCGGCTGGATGGGGTCGACGCTTTTCCCCGGAGGAATCGCCTCCTTCGCCTCGGCCGCACCGAAACCGGGCGGCAGCTTGGCGCCGGGAGCGGTTTCTTCCGGCACTTCGATCAAAGTCTGGGCGTTTTCCGGCGTCTTCAACACTTCGACCGTTTTCGATTCCAATTCGGCCTCGCTCATCCGCCCGGCGAAGTTGATTCGCCACCCGCTCAGATCCGGCTTGGACGCGCCGCAGAAAACGAGCGGCATCCCGCCGTCGGGAAAGCGCCAGACCAGGGAAAGCTGGTCGCCGATCCACGTCTTCCGTTCGGCCTCCAGCTCCTCTTCGGTGAGGGTTCCGTCGGCGTCGTACATCCAGTCAAACGAGGTCCGGATCACGTAGGGGAAGCCGAAACGAAGATAGTTGAATTCAAACCGGTTGAGCTCGCGATACTGGAAATTCTGCGCGTAAGTGCGGGCGATATTCATTGCACTTTCGAGCGGAAGGGAGAATTTCTCGAATTTTTTCCGGATCAGCCGGTCCGGCGACCAATAGTCCATCCGCCCCTGCGACACGCCGTAAACCAGGTACTCTTCTTCCAGCCCCGGAATCCGCCAGCTGACGCAGATTTGTTTCAGCTCCGGCCCGAATGCCTTGCTGCCGTTTTTGCGCCCCAGGATTTCGCCGGCCAGGAGCACCGGCCGGTTGAACTTCACATAATAGCTCTGTTCCGGAGTCAGTTCCGGAGCGTTCTTCAACAGAAATGCGCGGGCCTTCTCCACCGCGCGAT
>JAVBSA010000261.1:0-3618 GCA_031556915.1 Victivallis sp. | reverse complement strand
TCCGCCAAAGTCGGCGAGATCAACGTGGTCGAAAAGATGATCGAACATTGCAGCGTGATCGGCGGTGAAGGCAATTGCGGCGGCGTCATTTATCGCCGGGTGGTTCCGGCGCGCGACAGTTTCGGCGGCATGGCCCTCATTCTGGAACGACTGGCGCAATGCGAGGAGACGATTTCGGAGATCATTGCGGAATACCCTCCCATCGCGAATCTCTCCACCCGGTTTGAAATTCCGCCGCTCCTGTCGCGTTCGGTCCTGGCCGAGCTGACCAAACGTTACGGAGACTGCAACGCGCTCACCTTCGACGGGCTCCGTTTCGACCTGCCCGAGGGCAGGGTGTTGATGCGCAGTTCCAACACCGAGTCCATCCTGCGGCTCAATGTGGAGTGCGGCGCCCGGGAAGAGGCGGAGGCCCTGATCGGCCGGTTCCGCAACGAAATAGAACAAATTATCAGGGAATGTGCCGGATGAATCAAGCCCCCAAAGTTTACTTTTTCGACATGGATCACACGCTGATCAATGCCGACTGCGACGTGACCTGGAAACATTATCTGGTCAGGCACGGTCACGTTCCCGCAACCGACCTGGATGAAGCGGCGCGTTTTTTCGACGACTACAACGCCGGGTGTCTCGATATCGAGGCGTTTTTCCGTTTTCAGTTCCGCGACTTTCTGGGTAAGACGGAGGAAGAGATGCGTCCGCTGGTGGTCGAACATTTTCATGAATTCATCGAGCCCCACATCTACCGGGAAGGGCGGGAACTGGTCGCTTCGCTTCTCAAAGAGGGGTATCCCGTGGCGATCCTGACCAGCACGAACAGTGTGGTGGCCCGCCCGGTTGCCGATGCGCTCGGGATTCCCGAGGTGTACGGCACGACGCTGGAACAGTGCGGCGGCCGTTTCACCGGCCGCGTGGCCGGAACCTACGGCGTCCGCGAGGGCAAGGTGGCGGTGGCGAACGCCTGGGCGGCGGAACGCGGTTTTGCACTGAGTGATTTCGCCTATTACGGCGACAGTGTGAACGATGAAAAAATTTTGAAAGCGGTCGGTTTTCCGCACGCGGTGAATCCTTCGCAGAGTTTGCGGGAGATCGCCGAGGCTGAAAAGTGGCCGATTTTGAGCTGGGGAAAATAATAAGGAACCACGAAATACACGAAACATACGAAAAAAAGACAAAAAATTCTTTGGTTTTCCTTTCGTGTTTTTCGTGTATTTCGTGGTTCAAAATGGCTTTTGACAGATCAAATAATACACAGGTGATCGAAGATGAGAGTCGCGGTCGTAAACGAACTCCGACATCGCGCGGGGGATCTCAACGAGTATCTTCTGCTGCGCGCAATTCATTCCGTTGCAAGCGGGTACGTTCCGGCGGAAGCCGTGATCGTCGCGGGGGAGCTGACCGACGGCCCGCCCGAAGAAGGGTTCTTGACTGATCTTTTCGCTTCCCTTGCCCGGAAGAAGGTTGAACTGCCGGTCATCTGGCTGGCGCGTCCGTCCGGCGTGACGCTCCCCGAAGTTCCGGCGCAACTCGGCGGCGAAGAGCCCGCCGCCCTGCTGAACCGCATCCGGCAGGCGGGCGCGCTCCCGGAATTTCACCTGCCCCCCTATGAAATCGCCGTCGCCGACTGCCGCGCGGATGGTTCGATCCGCCTTGAACGGCAGGCGATGACAATCCCGGAAGTCCCCGGCATGACCGATTACCATATCCATACCGAGCTGGCTTACTGTTCGGAGAATATGAATCTTCCGCGCGCACTCGAAATGGCGCGGATCTCGCGGATCGAACATGCCTCCTTTATCGAGCACTCCGGCCATCTCTATTTCCGGAAAGAAGATTACTGGGCCGGGCGCTGGGTCTGGGGAACCCGCGGGACCAGCGAGGGCTGCCCGGTGCAGAACCGTACGGCCGGCTTGCGCGAAGTGTTCCGCCAGGGCGCCGAAGCGGGCGATTTCTATTACGGCCTCGAACTCGACGTCGACCGCAAAGGCGAAGTAGTCCTCGACCGGCGCGACCGCGATCTCGCACAGCTCCGGCTGGGCGCGGTCCATCAGCTCGACGAACGCTATGACCGGCATGTCGCCAAACGACAGTTCCTGCTGCTCACGGAATCATTGCTCTCTTACGGAATCCACGTTCTCGCCCACCCCTTCCGCATCTTCCTCTGGTCGGGGCTGGAAAAACCGG
The DNA here is from genome assembly GCA_031556915.1 of Victivallis sp. Classification (GTDB taxonomy): domain Bacteria; phylum Verrucomicrobiota; class Lentisphaeria; order Victivallales; family Victivallaceae; genus Victivallis. The sequence continues at coordinate 1,434 of JAVBSA010000261.1, read as the reverse complement.
AGGCTGTCTTCGAACCCGTCGCCGACCTCCTGAAACGGTACGGCACAGCGGCGGAACTCAATTTCCATGGCAACACGCCGGACCTGGAATTTTTCGATATCTGCCTCAAAAAAGGCGTCAAAATCGCGTTCGGCAGCGATTCGCACAACCTCTACGAGGTGGGATTCTTTTTACCCCATATGAAATTCGTCAAAGACCTGGGAGCTGCCGGGAAGCTCGACGAAATCCTCTATCAATTCAAACCGGAAAGCCTTTCATGATGTTCTATTCCCCCGACTCCAAACGCTACGACTCCATGACCTACCGCCGCTGCGGCAAAACCGGCCTCAAAATCTCCGCCGTCTCCCTCGGGCTCTGGCACAACTTCGGCAGCGTCAACGTCTATGACAACGCCCGCGCCATGGCGCAAACCGCGTTCGACCTCGGAATCACCCACTTCGACCTCGCCAATAACTACGGGCCGGAACCCGGCTCGGCCGAAATCACCTTCGGCCGCATCCTCAAACAGGATTTGCTCCCCTTCCGCGACGAACTCGTCATCTCCAGCAAAGCCGGTTACACCATGTGGCCCGGCCCCTACGGCGATTTCGGTTCACGCAAATATATCATCGCCAGCTGCGACCAGAGCCTCAAACGCATGGGACTCGAATACGTCGACATCTTCTATCATCACCGGCCCGACCCCAACACCCCGGTCGAAGAATCCATGATGGCGCTCGATTCCCTCGTCCGCTCCGGCAAAGCACTCTACGCCGGAATCTCCAACTACGGCGCCAAAGACGCCGCCGCCGCGATCCGCGTCCTCAAAGAACTCAAAACCCCCTTCGTCCTCAACCAGATCTGCGCCAACATGTTCAACCGCAATCACGAAAATCAGGGCACCTTCAACACCCTCGAAGAAGAAGGCGTCGGAGGTATCGTCTTCTCTCCCCTCGCCCAGGGACTCCTCACCGACCGGTATCTCAACGGAATCCCCGAAGATTCCCGCATCGCCAATAACGGATTCCTCAAAAAAGAATCCCTGACCCCCGAAGTCCTGGACAAAACACGCAAACTCAACGCCATTGCCAAAGAACGAGGCCAAACCCTCGCCGAAATGGCCATCGCATGGGTGTTGAACCTCCCCGCCGTCTCCTCCGCACTCATCGGAGCCAGCCGCCCGCAACAAATCCATGACGCCGTCGCCTCCCTGGCAAACACAGAGTTTTCCCCCTTGGAACTCAACGCCATCAACACAATCCTGGGGTAAGGGACTTGAGGCTCTGCCTCGCTACTCCGCCAAGGGGCGCTTCACCCATAAGCGCTAGCCAAAATAAACGCGCCTGGACTTGAGGCTCCGCCTCGCTACTCCGCCAAGGAGCGCTTCGCCTCCTTGGAACCTCCGACCGGCAAGGTGCCGGGGCCGACGCCTTTTCGGGCTTCGCCCGAAAAGGC
>JAVBSA010000562.1:0-4272 GCA_031556915.1 Victivallis sp. | reverse complement strand
GGGCTTCTCGAGCACGAGATCATCCCGGCTTTCTACGACCGGATCGGCAACGATCTGCCGAAGCGCTGGATCCGCCGCATGAAACAGTCGATCGTGACCGGTCTCGGCGAATTCTCCAGCGAACGCATGGTCGCCGAATACAACCGCCGTTTCTATGAGCCCGCCGTCGCCATGTACGCCAAGCTCACCGCGAACGACGCCGCCTGCGCCAAGACGCTGGTCAAACAGAAAGAAAAGCTTGTCGCCGAATTCGACGGCGGCAAACTCCGTGTCGAACGGCCCGTGGTTGACGGAGTCCTCAGCGATCTCCATGTCGGCGACATCTTCAAAGCCACCGTCAAGGTCTACCTCGGCGCCATGAAGCCGGAAGAGGTGGAAGTCGAAGCCTATTGCGGCCGGGTCAACGTTCACAACGAGATTTTCGAGAGCCATGTCCATAAGATGGAAATCATCGAAGACCTCGGCAACAACAGCTACCGGTACGGTTGCACGATCAAGTGCGCGTTCTCCGGCCGCTTCGGCCTGACCGCCCGCATCAAAGCGGCCGGTGAGGAATGGGACAACAGCGTACCCGGCTTTATGTGCTGGCCGAACGAATAAGGAGCGTCATATGAGAAGGGCACGGAAAGTAGTATCCCCGACCATCCTGGTGGTGACCCCCGAGATCACCTACCTGCCGGAAGGCATGGGCAATATGGCGAACGCCCTCAAGGCCAAAGCGGGTGGCCTGGCCGACGTTTCGGCGTCGCTGGTCGGCGCCCTCTTCCGCCAGGGGGCGGACGTTCACGTCGCGCTGCCGCATTACCGCAAGATGTTTCATGTGGATGTGGGCAAGCTCATCAGCGATGAGCTCCGCGTTTACATGAGTCATCTGCATAACAGCCGGATCCACCTGGCGGAAGACCGCATCTTCTATTACCGGGATTCGGTCTACAGCAACTACAACGAAGACAGCTTTCTCCAGGCGATGGCGTTTCAGCGCGAGGTGATCAACAACATCATCCCGATGGTCAAGCCGGATCTCATCCATTGCAATGACTGGATGACCGGGTTGATTCCGGCCGCGGCGCGGCGCATGGGCATCCCCTGTCTGTTCACCGTGCACAACATTCACACCCAGAAAGCGACGCTCGCCGCGATCGAAGACCGCGGCATCGACGCGGCGCCCTTCTGGCAGAATCTGTTCTTCGAACGGCCGCCCTACAATTACGAGGAGAGCCGGTCGAACAACAAGGTGGATATGCTCGCCTCGGGGATTTTTGCGGCGCACTTCATCAACACGGTGAGCCCCACCTTCCTCAAAGAGGTGGTGGAGGGGCATCACTCTTTCGTGCCGAAAAACATCCGCCACGAAATGGCGGGCAAGTTCCATGCCGGTTGCGCGACCGGTATCCTGAACTCGCCGGATGAAAGCAGCACCCCCGAAAGCGACTCCTGCCTCGAAGTGAAATACACGCCCGACACCCACGCCAAGGGGAAACAGGTGAACAAGATCGCCTTCCAGTCCCGCACCGGGCTCAAGGTCGATCAGAATGCGCCGATTTTCTTCTGGCCGTCGCGGCTCGATCCGGTCCAGAAGGGGTGTTCGCTGCTTGCCGACATTCTCTACTCCGTGGTTCATAAGTATTGGGACGACAACCTTCAGGTCGCCATCGTGGCCAACGGCAGTTATCAGAATATTTTCCGCGACATTGTGGCGAAGCACAACTTCTACGACCGGGTTCTGGTGTGCGATTTCGATGAGAGCCTCTCGCACCTGGCTTTCGCCGCGAGCGACTTCATCCTGATGCCGTCGCTTTTCGAACCGTGCGGCTTGCCCCAGATGACCTGCCAGTATTACGGCAGTCTGCCGGTGGCGCGCGACACGGGCGGTCTCCACGACTCGGTGGAACGGCTCGACGTGGCGAACCATACCGGCAACGGTTTTCTGTTCCGCGATTACGACGCGGGCGGGCTGCTGTGGGGATTCGACGAGGCGATGCGTTTCTACAAGCGTCCCGCCAAGGTGCGTGAGGTTGAAATCGCCCGCGTCATGCGCGACGCCAAACAGCGTTTCAACCACGACGTCACCGCGCAGGAGTATATCAAGATCTACGAGAATATGCTGGAGCGCCCGCTGGTTCTGCATTGATTCCGGGGAATCGACATGAGTTTTACCCGTTTGAGCAACAATCCCGCCTCATTGGCGGCGGATTCGCTTCTGCATCCTTATGCGGAACGGCTCGCCGCCAGGAGCGCGTATATGGACGCCGTTGAACAGAAACTGACCCGCGGCGAACGGACTCTGGCCGACTTCGCCTCGGGGCATGAACATTTCGGTTTGCACCGCACTTGCGACGGATGGGTTTTCCGCGAATGGGCCCCCAACGCGACCCGGATTGTTGTCCGCGGCGATTTCACCGATTGGAACAGCCTTCCCGATTTCGCCATGACCCGCAAGGAACATGGCGAATGGGAGCTCGCACTGCCCGCCGGCGCAATCCGCCACGGCCAGCACTATCTGCTCGATATGGAGTGGAAGCATGGGCGCGGCGACCGCGTGCCCGCCTACGCCCGCTGCGTGGTTCAGGACGAAACGACCAAGCTTTTTTCTGCAATGGTTTATGCGCCGGAAGAACCCTATTGTTTCCGGTATCCGATTCCGCCGCGCCCCGCCGCCCCGCTGGTTTACGAGGCGCACGTCGGCATGGCCCAGGAGGAACCGAAGGTCGGGAGCTTCCACGAATTCCGTGAGAAAACCCTGCCCCGCATCGCCGAAGCCGGTTACAACACGATCCAGCTGATGGCAGTCATGGGCCACCCCTACTACGGGAGCTTCGGCTACCATGTGGCGAACTACTTCGCCGTGGCAAGCCGGTTCGGCACGCCGGACGACTTCAAACGCCTGGTCGACGCCGCGCACGGGCTGGGAATCCGGGTCATCATCGACCTGGTGCACTCGCACGCGACCCGCAACGAAGCGGAAGGCCTGGGCCGTTACGACGGCAGCCGCACGGCTTTCTTCCATAAAGGCGGCCGCGGCGAACACGAAGCGTGGGATTCGCTGCTCTTCGACTACGGAAAAGGCGAAGTGCTCCATTTCCTGCTTTCCAACTGCCGCTATTATCTGGATGAATTCCAGGTCGACGGCTTCCGGTTCGACGGCGTCACCAGCATGATGTACCTGCATCACGGACTCGGCAAAAGCTTTACCACCTACGAAGACTATTTCAACGGCGACGTGGATGAAGACGCGATTTGCTACCTCGGGCTCGCCAACCGCGTCATCCATTCCGTCCGCCCCGATGCGGTCACCGTGGCCGAAGATGTGAGCGGAATGCCCGGCCTCGCCGCACCCGCAAGCGAATCCGGCGGAATCGGCTTCGATTACCGCCTTGCCATGGGCGTGACCGATCTATGGTTCAAACTCTTCGATATGCCGGACACAGACTGGCCGATCGGCTGGATGTATCACGAACTGACCAACCGGCGGCGCGACGAGCGATCCATCAGCTACGCCGAATGTCACGACCAGGCGATCGTCGGTGGAAAAAGCGCGATCTTCCGCCTGGCCGACAACGCCATGTACGACGCGATGCATGCCGGCTCCCAAAGCCTTGCGGTCGACCGCGCCGTCGCTCTCCATAAAATGATGCGCCTCGCAACCCTGGCCACCAGCGGGCACGGCTATCTCAATTTTATGGGGAACGAATTCGGCCACCCCGAATGGATCGACTTTCCGCGCGAAGGCAACCACTGGTCCATGCTCCACGCAAGAAGGCAATGGTCGCTGGCGGAAAACCAGGATCTCCGTTTCCGGTTTCTCAAGGAATTCGACCGCGCCATGCTGGAAATCATCGACGAAAACTTTCATCGGTGCATCCCCCAGCCGGTCAAGCTGGATGAATTGGGCAAGGTAATCGTCTTCGAACGGAACAACTTATATTTCTGCTTCAATTTCCACCCGGAAAACTCTTATTTCGATTACGAATTCGAGAGCATGCCCGGCAAATACACAACCATCCTCGATTCCGACGCCCCCGAGTTCGGCGGTTTCGGCAATCGCGCCCCCAGACAGGAGTATCACGCTTTCCCAAACCTGAAGCTCTATCTGCCCAGCCGCACTGTTCTGGTGTTGCAACGCGCCGGGCGTTGAGGCTCTGCCTCAAACTCCGCCAAGGAGCGCTTCGCCTCCTTGGAACCTCCGACCGGCAAGGTGCCGGGGCCGACGCAAATTCGCTTCGCGAATTTGCTGACTGATCTTTTGGGGGGTAAGAGTGGGCTGGTCATCTT
>JAVBSA010000611.1:0-4696 GCA_031556915.1 Victivallis sp. | reverse complement strand
CGCTGCGTCCCGGCAACGTGGCGGCGCACGGCCTGGCGCAGCTCGATGGGATGCGTCTCGCGCCGGAACTCAGGCAATTCACCGCCGCCGATGCGGAAATCGCGTTGCTCTACAGCCCGTCCACGCTCGGCGTGCAAGCGTCGAGTTACAAGGCGGCGCTCTTCCGGTTCTACGAAGAGGCGGCGTTTACGGGGCATCGCGTCCGTTTCCTGAGCGAGCGGCAGCTTGCTTCCGGTGAATTCGGCAAGGTGAAGATGCTTTTTGCGATCGGCGTGCCGAATATCTCCGCGGGAGCTGCGGAAGGGCTGAAGCGCTTCGCAGGGCAGGGGGGGCGTGTCATCGCGGACCGCTTCAGCCTGAAGAACGACGAGCTGGACCGGCCGCTCGCCGCCGGCTTCCGCGCGGAGGAGCTGCCGGACTTCATCAGAGGCGCCGAGCTGAAAGCCCGTTTTTTCGACAAGGTAAAGACGCTGCCGGTTTTCCCGTCGGAGTTGGTGCCGGGCGTATTCTGCCGGGTCGTTCCGGGCCTGAAACCCGGTCAATCGCTGATCTGCCTGATCAATTACAACAAGGAGCCCGTCAGTGTGAAATTGACGGGTGCTTCAAAGTTGACGGACCTGATCCGCGAAGAATCCGCAAACGCGGAATTCCAGATGAAAACGCTGCAGGTGAAGCTCCTGCTGGCGGAGTGAAGGCAAAATATGAATTAAAATATCAATATCATTATCAGAAATTTCCCTTGACCGGATGGCGTGCCGGTTGTTCCGATCAAGGAAAATGGGCTTCCCGGAGCTGGCGAAAGGCGGAGAAATCTCAAAAGTTGAGATTTTTTCGCCTTTCTTTTCGCGTTAACTCCGCTCCAGGATACTATTTTTTACTATTTTTTTCAAAAAATAATCACGTTTCCTATTGACAAAACGTTTTGATTGCATCATAATATAGAAAGAAGCTATCAAAACGTTTTTCTTCCGTCGGGAAATTGCATCCCGAGCGCATAACAATGGATATGTTAAGCGCATTCTGCATGTTTTTTCATTTTATTTTTGATTCCGAATTTCCTGCTGTTTTCATCCGATTTTCCTCCTCCGTCGGATAATCCACTGATAAGCAACCGATTAACCTGTGGAATCCTGCTTGCCTGATCTTGCCGTTTTTTCTTTGCGCTTAACATATCCATTGTTATGCGGCTATTGCGGAATGAAGCGATTGCATAAGGGGGAACGATGAAAAAAAGAGCTGCCACCATAATCGATGTGGCGAAAGCGGTGGGGGTGTCGCCAAGTACCGTATCGCATGCGATCAGCGGGAAACGGGTCATCAGCACCCCGGTCAAAGCGAAGATTTTCGACGCGATCAAGGAGTTGGATTACCGCCCTTCCTTTTACGCTCAGGCGCTCAAGAACACCTCGACCCGGCTGATCGGCGTGGTGGTCAACGAATGCCGCAACCCGAGCGCCGCCCTTCATCTCGACGGCCTCGCGGCGGAACTGGAAAAGTTTTCCTACAAACCCGTGATCGGGCTCGCCGGCCTCAGCCACGAGATGGGCGAAGAGATGCTGCGCCGTTTTTCCACCGGCCTGGTGGACGGCGTCATCAACCTCCTGCCGCAGATCACACCCGATGAGGCGCAGGAGCTTTGCGGCAGCATTCCCGTCGTGACCAATATCCGTGAAAGTTTGATTCCGGTCGTTCTCGATTACGAGAAGCTGACGCGCGACATCCTCAACTATCTCTGGAGCATGGGGCACCGCGATATCGGCTACATCACGTCCCCCACCCGGTTTGAGGGAGATGACCGCACGGTCACTGTGCTGAAAAAGTTTTTCGCGGAACATGAGATTCCGTTTGACGGCAAGCTGGTTTTCACCGGGGACGACTCCATCGAGAGCGGCATCGCGGGCGCGGCGCAGTTCTTCGCCCACCGAAAGGTGACCGCGATCTTCTGCGGCAACGATCAGATGGCGTTCGGCGTCTACCGTTGGGCGTTCGAAAACAAAGTTTCGATTCCGGCCGATCTTTCCGTGATCGGTTTCGACAATGTGCCGCAGTCGGCGACGATCATTCCGCCTTTGACAACGGCGCGTTTCCCCTATCGCGAAATCATCGAGCATACGGTGAAACTTTTGATGGCGAAACTGGAAAAGCGGCAGATGCCGCCCGGTAAAATGATTCTCGAAATGCCGCTCGTGATCCGTCACTCCGTCGCCGACATCTCTTAACTCCAACGAAAGGAAGATGATACATGAAAAAGCAATTCACCCTCATTGAACTCCTCGTCGTGATCGCCATCATCGCGATTCTCGCCTCCATGCTGCTCCCCGCGCTGAACCAGGCCCGGGAGAAGGCCAAGGACACCAAGTGTGTGAACAACCTGAAGCAGATCGGCCTCGCCGTCGGCATGTACACCTCGAACAACGGCGATTTTTATCCTTACTTTTACGCTTACAGCGCCCGGCGCGGGGTTTCCAACTGGAGTATGCCGATCGGGTTGGGATTGCTGACGCCAAGCTATCTGCCGGCGATCAAATCCGGCGCCGCCATTACCGACGGCTGCGGCACCAACCGCGGCAAATGGATCTTTTGCCCGAGCAATACCGACGGGAACACGAAAACCAACAATTTCTGCGATTACAACTATATGCAGCTCGCAGGATATGAACACCTCAGCAAAACCACGGGCATTTACAGCGGTTACAACACCCGCTGGGAGACGATGCCGATGGTTACGGATGAATGCAACGCCACCGGCGGCGACTGGCGTAAAGCCGTCCACAACGGCGGCAGATCCATCAACGGCCTTTATTACGGCGGACACGTCAAAGCAATCCAATACAAAAAATACGGCGTTCTGATGAGCTATAAAGCTGCGTGCGGGGATTGATGATCATGAAGCACTTCCTGATTTTGCTTGCCCTTCTGTCCGGTGTGGCTTCCCTCTCCGCCGGCTGGCGCGAGGAGCGCGATTTCGCCGATGAAATGCGGAAGAAGACCGAAGGTGCTCCCCGCGTCACCCCCTATCTCCTGAAGGGAGAAACAGTTCCGGTTGAACCCGAGCTCGGAATCAACGTCCATCAGCTCGACGGACAAATCGCCGGCACCCTGAAAAAGGCCGGTTTCGGCACGCTCCGCCAGACCGTTTACTGGTATCAGGTTGAGCGGAGCAAGAACCCCGGCGTTTACGACGAAGAACAGCTGAAAAAGCTCGATCAACGGTTCGCCGACTACAAACGGTACGGCTTCGAGCCGCTGGTCGTAGTCCACGGCAACGCGCCGGGGGCGAACTGGGCCAACCGCGAGGAGTCCTATCAACGGTTCGGCCGCTTTATGGAAATGATGGTAAAGCGTTATCCCGAAGTGCGTTACTGGCAGCTCTGGAACGAGATGGAGGTCGCCTTCACCGATCTCTTCGGGCGTTCCCAGAAACTGCCGATGAAAGAGCGTGCGCAATGTTATGTGGAGATGCTGAAGATTGTTGCGCCGATGATCCGAGGCGCCAACCCGAAGGCGGTCATCGTCACGGGCGGTATGGTCGACAGCGACGAGTTTCCGCGCGGCCTCTATGAACACGGCGGCAAAGATCTCTTCGACATCCTTGCATTGCATACCTACGGCATGCCGGTCGGCTGGTCCTTCATCGGCCGGGGCGCGCGGGTCCGTTCCATCATGGACGAAAACGGCGACCGGGACAAACCGCTCTGGAATACCGAATTCGGGGTCAGCGGCGAAGGCATGATCAAGGCCTGGGGAATCCCCAAAGAAAATCCGCTGCAATATTTCGACGACAAGCAGGCGGAACAGTTGATGAACTGTCTCGCCTACAACCGCAAAGCGAAGATTTTCAGCAAATATTTCATCTATGTCTATCACGCCAATTCCGAAGCCTCCAAAGATGTCCGGGAGAAGCTGAAGGAACAGTTGCCGGAACTTGATTTCAACGACATCAGTTTCAGTCTGGTCAAGGGCGACGGAACACCGCGAAAATTCATGCTTCAGCTCATCGATGAACAGATGGGCAAAAAAAAAAGCGGGTCGGCACTGAAAACCGTTGACGGCCGGCTCCTGTTCCGGGGGAAACCGTTCTTCCCGGTCGGCATCGTTTTCGGACGCACGGCCGGTGAGATGCTTCAGGCGAAGGAGGCCGGTTTCAACAGCATCCATCAGGAGTACAGCATCCGCGATGTGTTGCCGAAGGGGGCGGGAGAGGTTGATCCGGCCGGAGTCGAACGCATCCGGCAGCTTCATGAAACCGCCCGGCAAAACGGCATGGTTCTGTTCCCGCTGCTGACCGGTCACTACATTCCCGGCTGGCTGGCGAAAACCGCCGGTCCGGCCCCCAAAGACTCCGACGGCAAGCCGGTCGGGCTCTGGTTCAAGCACAGCATCCACAATTCCGTCTACCGGCAGGCGCTCCGAACCTTCTGGGAGACCGTTGCGCGGGAGGTCGGTTCCGATCCGAACGCCGCCCTCTTCGTCAGCTGGAACGAGCCGGCTTACGGCCTCGACGCCACCCCCGACGCGCTGGCGGCCTATCGCCGGGCCATGGCGGCCGAATTCCCTTCCATTGCGGATTTCAACCGTGAAACGGGGACTTCTTTCGAAACCTTCGACGCTGTCACGCCCCCGGCGAAGCCGGATGACAACCGGCGTTTCTTTTACCACTGGTTCCGTTACAACCAGAGGAGGTTCGCGGAATTTT
>JAVBSA010000026.1:0-7039 GCA_031556915.1 Victivallis sp. | reverse complement strand
AGCACCCCTTCCGCCCCGCGCAGTTCCGCCCAGACGGCGGGAGCCGCCCGGCGGCCGTTGCGCAAGAGATAGCGCACCACCTCCGGCGAAACTGCCCGGCCGGAATGTTCCCCGACGGCGTCAAGCAAAACTGCCGCTCCCAAAGTGGGAGCGGGCGTCACCCGGTCGGCCGCCAGGAACGTTCCGCCCGCACAAAGAACCGCCTCCAGCCGGTCGAGCGCCGGCCTATTCGGTTGCGGTGTTGCCATAGGTCACGATTTCCTCGCTGTCTTTGCGCGAAGCGGTCAGCGAAACCTTGCGGTAGCCGGTGTTGTTCTTGACCCGGTTCACGGCGGTGACAAGAAACGTTTTCTCTTCAATCGTGAGTGTCGAACCGGCTTTCGGAAGCGGTTTGTCGATCCGGATCAGTGCCTCGATCGAAACCTCGCGGCTGTTGGAGTAAGCCCGGCGTTCCATCACCTGGCCGTCTTCGTCGCGAGCCTCCGCCACTTCGACAGTGTCGTTATCCCGAATACTCTGTACAACGCCGACTTCTTCGATTTTGTCGACGCCGAAGTATAATTTGCTTGCCATGACTGGCCTCCTTTTTTTTATAAAATCCCTTGCCGTGCAACGAGTTCGTAGGCGAAACAGGCGAATCCCGGATCCGCCTGAACCGCGTAGAAACGCACCGGCAGATACTCTACGCCCTCCAACTCCATGGCGTCCGCCGGAAAGAGCCGGAACAGATCTTCCAGCGACTTCCAGGCGGAGAGCGCTTTGTCGTCGCTCCCGGCGTGGAAACGGTCGATCAGAAGCAGCGTCACACGGTCGTCCCGGACGCAGTTGGAGTCGGTGAGTTTTCCCTGATCGATCACCGCCGCAATGGCGGGCAATTTGCCTGCCCCGATGGCCTTGAGTTCGTTGAGCATCTGTGCGGGCGACGCCGCCGTGGAAAAACGGACAACCGGAAAAACCGGCCGAAGCCGGTTCCGGATGTCCGTTGCCATTTCATGAAGTTTGCGCATCAGAATCCTTTCATCAGTTCACGGGTGAATACCGGCTCGCTGACCTGGACCAGCGTCATCCCGGCTCCCGGCGCGTCGGGATTTTCCTCGGCCCCGGCCAACTGGAACGTGCCGGCGAGAATCATCTCGAGATACTTCCGCACCCGGGCGACTCGCGAACTGACCTTTTCGGCGTACTCCGACCCGGCGGTGCGGCTGTACGCCCGTTCCTCGGCCAGCGTGAGATTCCACCCCTGGAGCAGCGCGACGGCGGTCTCGGCGGTGACCGGAACCCGGTACCGCTTGACGATACAGCCGTCGATTTCCGCCCGGGCGTCGTCGAGGTCGCTTACCGCATCCTCATCGGATTCGTAAATCGCCTCGTAGACGACGCCCAAACGCCGTTTCAATTGATCCGGCGTGGCGTAGCAGCTCATCCCTGCGTCGCCTGGGTCACGCTCACCGCGCCGGCGGTGATCTTGACGTTGCGGGTGTCGTCCTCGATCTCGGCGAGCGCCGCTTCGGGATCCTTGAGGCCGGCGATCTTGCAGAGGCGCTGCGCCGCGTTGCGGAACTCAAACGTCACTTCGCCGATCACCTTGCGGCTGATGCCGTCTGCGTCGGGCGCGGTGGAATCACTGTCGCAGACCGGCGTCATGTAGCTGATCGCGAAGCAGTCGTCGTCCGCGACGAAGGCGTCGGCGTCGTCGAAGTCGGGGTCGCCGACGATGCTGATATTCTGCCCGTTGGCCTCGTTGACCACCACGGCGACATAGACGCCGCGTTTGGAGTCGTCGCGCATGACGGTCACGTTGGACTTGTACTCGTTGGCGAGCACCCGCGCCTGGCGGGGCGAACAGTAGACCGTGGTCGGCACGCCGCCCTCTTCGGTGATCTTTTCCGCCGCGTCGTTGACGAGCTTGCTGGTCAGCCGCCCGCCCGCCGCGTTGACGGAGAGCGCCGCAAAGCCGTAGAGGCCGCCCGCTTCGCCCTGGACGTCGGATTGTTCGTTACGCTCGGTGCGGATGCCCCAGATGGCGCAGCGGTTGAGGTCGCGCGCCGCTTCCTGGAGCGCGTACTCGGTCTGGCGGGCGATAGAGTTCTCCACCTGGTCGATGGTGGAGGTCTGCAATGCCGACCGCGAAATGCCGAGATCCTTGCGGATGATCTGCGTGTGGTTGTAGTTGCTGCCGACCGAGCGGCGGGTCCAGTCGCCGTCTCCCTCGCGGGAGTTCTCTTTGACCGGGCTCGAGATGATCTTGCAAGCGTCGCCCGCTGCAAGCACGGTCTTCTCTGCGTTGCCGTTGGCGGCGACGACGGCCGCTTTGATTTTGTTGGATCCGGCCAGCTCGGTGACCTTGAAGATCACCGGGCAGCCGTCCACCCGGAAGCGGGTGCCGACGCGCACCTTGAGATAGTCGGCCGGCGAAAGCGTCGCCGCGCCGGAGGCGTAGGAGACGACCGCGAAGCCGCGCCCGGCGATCTGGTCCTCAAGCCATTCATGCTTGTGGTTGATCGCTCCGGCGGCGGAGACGAAGCGGGAGACGAAGGTTCCTTTGCCGGCGATGACGGTGTTCATCGCGCCGGAGAGGTCGCGTTCTTTGTTGGTCAGGCTGTAAGTGACAATTCTCTGGGACATGTTTTGTTTCTCCTTAGTTCATGGGGGTGATTTTGGCCGCGGCGATCGCTTCGCCGACGGTGGTGAATTTCCGGGCGCCGGCGTGGCGTTCGCCGAGTTCCAGCGTGCCGACAGGGGCGGCGCAACCGTCGGCGACGCTGTCGCAATATTCGCCCAGCTCGGCGGCGGTCATCCGCATAAAGGCGGACGTCGCCAGCTGCGCCGGGGTGAGCTTGCCGCGCCGGAACGCTTCCGCGACGACGCTGCGCCGTTCGCGCGCCTCTTCGGCGGCTTCCAGCTTTTCCAGCCTGTTTTCGACCTCGGGATCGGCGGCGGCGGGAGCCTTGAGCGCCAGGAGCTTCTCCTTGAGGTTTTCCGGGGTGACGTCGTCCCCCAGGATTTCCCGGAGCAACGCCAGGAGTCCGGTTTCTTCGGACACGGTTTCTTTCTCTTCTTCGGTCATGGCAACCTCCCTTTCAGGGTTGATGTTTTGTGCCTCCCGAACCATTTCGGGGGTCACGGTTTCTTCATCTTCGCCGGCGGAAAGCGCGGCGAGGTTCTGCAGATGGGGTTCATTGGTCAACGCGACGCTGGTGATGCGCAGCGGCGACTTGCCGTCGAGGCCCCGGATCGTCGGCGAATAATAGCGGAACTGCCCCGCCGCCATCACTTCACGGCCGATGGGAAGATATTCGGCTTCAACGAAATAGAGTGTGTCGTTCCGGAGTTCCAGTTTACCGAACCCGGCGACGCCGGTGTAGCGCGGCAGCTGTTTCACAAGTTCGCTTTCGTCGATATTGAGTTTGCCGGCCAGATTGCTGATGACATGCTTGCAGTCGATCGGGATCTGCACCCCTTTGGCGAGGTGGTAGTCGACCATCGATTGCAAATCGGCCGCCGTCAGCTTGAGATTGACCGGCATATCGTTGCTGCGGGTCACGAGGTTGTCGCCGACGCGCAGCATCGGCCAGGCGACGGGAAGCTGTTCGGAGTCGCGCTCGACTTCCGAGAGCTCAATGCCGGTGAGATTGGTGATTTCCATTGCGTTTTCTCCTGTTGGTTTAATCTAAAATGGAGCGATTTTAAAATCGTGGGAGCCTGACAGGGGGTCGCTCCGCGCACATATGCCAGAGGGCTCCGCGCCCTCCGGACTCCCGCCAGGGCCGAAAGGCCCTGGACCCGGGCGGCTTTGCCGCCCTACCTGGGCTCCAGCTTGAACCCGAAGCGCTCCGCCACCTCCGCCGGGTCCGCACGGACCCCCGCGTTATGCAGCGTCGCCAGAGTCGCCGCCAGCGCGGCGACATCCTCCGCCGGTTCCGTCCGGATCCGCAACTGCGGCGCCGCGACGCCGGCCGCACAGTTGTACCGCGCCCAAACCGCGAACAGATCACGGTTTACCGTATCTTCGAGCTGCCGCGCATCGGCGTCCAGAATATCCTGCCGGACCTCGCTCTGCGCGTTGCTCTTCGAAAGCCCCCCGCCATTGCCGCTGCTGGCCGTCTGCCCCAGAATCACCTTGGTGATCGCATCGCCCACATAACTGAGCAGCCTGAAGTAAACATCCCCGGTGTTATTGCCCGCCTGAAGCAGTTCCAATTCCGTGTTTTTTGAAAACACTCCTCCGCCGTTCGGTCCGAAACCGCGGATCAAACCGTTCAACTGATCCCCCTCTTCCCGCCAGGTATTCTGGTCGACCTTGGCCACCACAAACGGCATTCCATACCGTTCGATATAGGATAACAGATCTTTGAAGTTGATGTTGCTGAAACAATGCAGCCAGGCCAGCGGCCGGATCAACCCGCCCCGGACCGGATCGGCCCCGTTTTCCCCTAGCTCGTGAAAGATGATCTTGCCGGGGGGCAGATCGATCCCATCGCCCATATTGCCCGCGGTTCGCAATTTCGGCGTGTAACTGTGGGTGAAACTGAAAAATCTCTGCTCGACCGGCCGGAATCCGTAGAATCCCGCGCCGCCCGGGCGCCAGACGATTTCACTGGCGGCAAAGCCCGGCAGCGTCGCGTCGCAAAGATCGCGCAGCAATTGGCGGAAACTCCCGATTTTCCCCAGCTCCGGCAGCAAACGCCCCGTTTCATGGAGATGCTTTTTCAACACCCCCGCCGCCCGGACCGCCGCATCCGATTGATCCCCCGGCTCGACCGACCACCGGCAGCCGATCAATGCGTTCCGGCGGGTGCGGAGAGCATGGGCGACGTCATGGTTTTTCTCCGGCAGCTCGCGGCATAGTTTGCACTGCGCCTCGATGTCGCCGCCGTTGGCCTGCATCATAATCCGGTCGACGTCACGCGGCGTCAGGCCGCGCGAAACATCGTGCGTCTCCCGGTCGCTCATCGGCGAAGCGACAATCTGCACCCCGGATGCCGGAGGTGCATGACGCGCCTCCGGTATCAGCCGTCCGTATGGATCGTACAACATAGGTCAGAACCCCCATCGTTTTGTAGTTGCGTTTCCGATCGCGCCCCATTCATCGCGGCGCGGCGCGGAAACAAATGTTTTTTCCGGTTCCCCGGCCGGCGCCATGAAGCACGGCCCGTCGTTGTGAAGCGTCAGCGCGGCGTAATGCGCGAGGGCGCAGCTGATTGCGATATCGCAATGCGAATTGCCCAGGTACTCATTCGCGCCGTGAAGAAACGTCAGCCGCCCGCTCGGCGTTGCCCCGGTCTTCAAAGCCGCGATATCAGCCGATATCTCCGGGTAGTCGACCGGCAGCATTTGCAAGTGCTGCTCAAAAACCCCCTGCATGGTGTTGACGACGGTCAGCTTCGCCGCCGAAGTCAGGACGATTCCCAGAAATCGGTCCGGATATTTCTGTTCCAGCTTCGTACAGTCGGAATACCCCAGGCCGCTCTTGTCGCCGCAGCCGACCAATCGGTGAGAGGCTTCGAACATGCGTTCAATCATCTGGCGTTGCGTCTCGAGCTTGCACCCCTTGAAAGTGACCGAGGCCAGCAATTGTTTGCGCGGCCCGTCTTCCCGGTTGATGAAGATCGAAGCAAGGTCGCCGGTGACGGCGATGTCCCAACCGAGCGCCAACCGGCCGCACCCGGCGAACATATCCCGCCAGTAAGCGACATCGATATAAGGCGCGGCACAGGGATCGGTGATGTCGATCCTGACGCCGTCCCCCTCCAGATGCAGCCGCAGAATATCGAATTTCGCTTTGCCCGCGGCGAGATCGGCCCGGGCGACCGCGTCGCTGCCGTGCGTCCGGTTCGGCACGCACATATATTGCGATTCATATGCCGCCCTGGTCCGGCAGCCGTCGCGCAGCATCGTCCGGAATTCCTCCGGCGTCTGCGGCGGCAGGCCTTTTTTCCCCTTGACTTCATTTAACTTATCGATAAAGCCTTCATTGATCGCGTCTTCCATCGTGGTGCGGTGATACGACACATTCGGCTTCCGGCCTTCGCGAACGGCTTCGCACATCCGGGCGAATTCCGTCTCCTCGGAGCCCGAGGTGGAGTAAGCTGAAACCAGCTCCAGCTGCCCCCCCCAGGTGATGCACGGGAACGCCATGTCGTAAAGCGCCGCCTGATTCTCATGCAGATCCCATTCGTCGATCAGGACATCGCCGCCCTTGCCCGCGAACGCCATCGGATTGCTGGACAAACTGACGATCCGCGCCCCGTTCTTAAAGCGGACGACACGCGCCGTAATTCCGTTTTTTTCGTCCAACACTTCGATATTCTCGCCATCGAGGCCGATTGCATCTTCAAACCCCCTGGCCATCTCCCGGGCGATTTTGTTTGCCTCCTTCGCCCACATAGCGACGTAGTCGGTGACAAATTCCCGGGCGGTCAATTCGTCGCGGCTGGATACCCACTGAACGAACGAGCTGCCCGGTTTCTCCCGGAGGCACTTTTGCACGCAGCGGTAGCTGGTCGCGTAAGTAATTCCGCCGCGCCGCGTCTTTTCGTAGAGTTTCAAAGGAGCACTGTCACGAATCCAACGCTCCTGGTAAGGAAGAAAATAACCCATGAAAACCTCCGGTTTTCGAGTAAAAAGTTGAAAGTTGAAAGTTGAAAGTTGAAAGTTACTGAGAACAGTTTTTAAGAACTGGCAGTCTGGAAGCGCAGTTGCCGGATGACTGTTGAACTTTACGCAGCCCGGCGGACTCCCTGACTTTCAACTTTCAACTTTCAACTTTCAACTTTCAACTTTCAACTATGGATATTTACAATCCCAATTGTTTATCCAATGCGTCGGCGACCTGGGAACCGTCGATTCCCCCGGCGAGCGCCTGAAGGCGGCCGACCTGGCGCTCCAACCGCTCGACGGTCGCGGAACGTTCGTTTTTCAGACGTTCGATCTCCAGCTTCAAGAGTTCGATCTGGGCGTCTTTGCGACGCACCCGGTCGCTCTCGACGGAGGCTTTGATCCGGGCGATCGCCGTGGCCAACTTCAGAAGTTCGCCTGT
>JAVBSA010000279.1:0-4999 GCA_031556915.1 Victivallis sp. | reverse complement strand
ATCTCGAACGTTCCGGCGTGGTGGTGCGGCGGCGCGGGTCGGGAACCTATGTTTCCGCCGATCCGGCTCTGTTTCAGCGCCGGAAGCGGATCGGTTTCCTCGTGCCGCATCCTCATTCCTATTGCCGCCATCTGTTCAACCGCCTCTGGGGCTTCTGTGACGATGGCAACTGCGACCTGATTCCGCTGTGCCGCACTCCCGACCAGTTTGAACGCGCCGTAACGGATTTTCAGCTGGATGGGCTCCTGGTTTACAGCCTGGGCAATTTCTCGCGGAAGGAGGTCGAGCGTTTCAACGCCAAAGGGACTCCGCTGCTGCTGCTGAGCTCCATCCTGGACGAGCTCTCCGATTTCTCTTTCGGTTACTCCAACGCCGACCTGATCCGGGACGCCGTCGCCTACCTGGCCGGACTCGGACACAGCCGGATCGGTTACCTGACCAGCCAGGCGGATATCATGCCGAACATTGTCCGCCACGAGGCGTTCCTGAAATCCATGTGGCAGCTCCGGCTGCCGGTGAATCCGGAATGGGTCCGGACTTCGGAGCTCAGCGACAGTTTCCTGACCGGCTATTTCGCCTCGCCGGAGCGTCCCGACGCCATCGTGATCGGCAATGTGTCGGATCAGGCTCAGATCAGCCGGGTTCTCCTGGAGCGCGGGGTTCGGATTCCCGAAGAGCTTTCCGTCCTCAGCCTGGACGAACTTTTCGATGGAAAGACAGACCGGGAATTTTCCCGTTTCCGCATCGATGTCGCCGGCTTCTGCGTCCAGGCCGCGGATTACCTGATACGGCTTCTCCGTCATGAACAGCCGGAAAAAACATGTACCCCGAATTACGAATTCGTCGAGGCCGGAACCTGTGCCCCGGCGGATTCCGCAAAAAATTTTCCCTGACCGAACCGGTTTCCCCGACCGAACCAGTTTCCCCGACCGAGTCTGTCTTTTGACAGTATTACCCAAAATCACAAGGAGTGTATTATGCGTACAAGCAACTTTCCCCGCGACAGCCATCCATGTTTTAAGGTGTTTACTTTAATCGAATTGCTCGTCGTGATCGCCATCATCGCGATCCTGGCGGCGATGCTGCTGCCGGCGTTGAATCAGTCGAGAGCCAAGGCAAAGGACATCAACTGCACCTCGAACCTGAAACAGATCGGGACCATGATGTTCCTGTACGTGGGCCAGAACGATGATGTCATACCGGCGGTGGCCGGCAATTGGGCGACTTCGTCGAGTCGCCATACCGGCAAATGGCAGGATGTGCTGGCCGTGATGGCGAACTCCAACCTGCAGATGAATGATATGATTCACCTGCAGCAGCTCGAGGGAGCCAACCGGATTCCGATTGCGCCGTTCCGGTGCCCCTCCAGTTTCGAATTCGTGCCTGCGAACGCCTATACGCATTACGGCATCAACGGTGGAGCAAATATGACTCGGGCCGGATTTGCCTCCGCCTACTCCGATGGAGGGAACCGCTTCGATATGAAGATCTCCAAGATCAAGAATCCCTCGGCTCGCGCCGGTATGTTCGACATTGATGTCCATAGCGGGAGCCCCAACCCCGGCGCGATTCAACGGGATCAGATGGTGACGGCCGGCTCCGGCATCTGGCGGCACGGCAACAATGCGGGAGCGAACATCTGCTTTGCCGACGGCCATGCGGCTTTCAGGAAAGCCGAGGCCATTCCCGAAAATTATTGGTCCAACTCCGACACCGGCTATTTCTGGTCGACCTCTGCGAGCAACTGAAGGATTCAACATGAAAAAGGTTTTGCTCGCATTGCTTCCGCTCGGCCTGGCGGCGGCGCAGATGAATTTCGCCGAACCGCCGCGGGGAGAGCTGGAATGGGGATTCCGTCCCGCCGCCGGAGAATGTTCCGAAGTGACGCCCTCTCCGTTCGTCTGGAAAGACCAGGCGAAGGCCGTAAAGTATGAGCTCCAATACTCGCCTTCCGCCGATTTCACCGCCGGAACCCGGAGTGTCGCGGACCTCCGCTGGAACGTTCACTGCCCCGCTGAAACCATGACTCCGGGCGTCTGGTACTGGCGGGTCCGCTTCCTTACCGGGAACGGCGAAGTTTCCGCCTGGAGCAGCGTCCGCCGCTTTGAGATCGCCGGGGAGGCCTCGGCGAACCCCAAGCCGGAAAACCGGGAGCTCCTCGCACGGATTCCTTCGGAGCATCCGCGGATCTTCCTGCGCCCGGAGGAGCTGCCGAAGATGCGGGAATTGGCGAAAGGCGAATTGAGCAACCTCTATCGCGACCTGATCGTCAGGGCCGATGCGCTGTTGAAAGACCCTCCTTCCACCGCCGAACCGCCGAAGTATCCGGAGGGCATCGCCAAAGGCGGGGCGGAATGGCAGAAAATCTGGTGGGGCAACCGGATGCGGACGATGAAGGTTCTCGACGCCGCTGCCGACCTCGGCTACGCCTGGCGCCTTTCGGGCGACCGGCGCTACGGCGAGGCCGCCAAACGGTTGTTGATGGAGTGCGCTCTCTGGGATCCCGCCGGGGCCACCTCGATTGCCTATAACGACGAAGCGGGCATGCCTTATCTCTCTCGTTTTTCGCGCACCTACAGCTACGTTTTCGACCTGCTTTCCGAAGCGGAAAAAGACAAATGCCGCGAAGTCGTCCGCATCCGCGGCAATGAAGCTTACCGGATGCTGTACCCCCGCCACTTCTACGAACCCTACAACAGCCATAAAAACCGGATGTGGCATTTCCTCGGCGAAGCGGCGGTCGTCTTCCACGGGGAGATTCCGGAGTCCGCCGACTGGCTCGACGGCGCGATGAACGTCTATTTCTGCGTCTACCCGGTCTGGGGCGACGACGACGGCGGCTGGCACGAAGGCATCTGGTACTGGCGTGAATACCTCGACCGCTTTTTCTGGTGGGGCGATATTCTGCGGAACACCTTCAACATCGACATCGCCGCCAAGCCTTTCTTCAACCGGACCGGATACTTCGCGCTCTATCAGATGCCCCCTGTCTCCAGGAGCGGCGGCTTCGGCGATCTCGGCCATCTCGAGCGCAACCAGCATGCGCTGACGATGAAAAGCCTCGCGTCGCTCTCGGGCAACCCGTATTTCCAGTGGTATGCCGACCGGATCGGCCCGGCGGTCAAAGAGGCCGCTTACATCGAATTCCGGCGTGCCGCGAATCCGCGGGTTGCGGCCAAAGCTCCCGCCGATCTCGCAACCTCGCGCTGCTTCCGCGGCAACGGCCTCGCTTTCCTGAATACCGATCTCGTCAGTGCGGCGGACAATGTCCAGGTTCTGTTCAAATCTTCGCCCACCAACGGTACGGCCAGCCACGGTTACGACGCCAACAACAGCTTCCTGCTGAATATGGGCGGTGAACGGCTGTTGATCCGTTCCGGCCAGCGCGACAACTGGGGCAGCGATTTCCACCGGAACTGGATGTGGGAGACGAAGTCGGAAAACAACATCACCGTCGACAATATCGGCCAGAAGAAATGCTCCCGCGACGCCAGGGGGCGCATCGGTGCTTTCACCGCCGGCGAACACTTCGACTACGTCTGCGGCGAAGCGGCGGAGTCTTATGAAGGCCGTCTCCACACCTTCCGCCGCCAGCTTCTCTTCCTCAAGCCCGGGGCGCTTCTGGTCGTCGACTCCCTGAAATCCGCCGCGCCGGCGATCTTCAACTGGCACCTTCACGCATTGAATAAGATGGAGATCAACCACCAGCGCGACATCCGGGTTCACAACGGCGAGTTCCACTGCCGGGTGGAGTTTCTCCATCCGGCCAATCTGGCTATTTCCCAGACCGACCGTTTCGATCCGCCGCCCATGCCGTCTCTGAAACTGGTTCAGCACCACCTGACCGCGGATACCGCGGAGAAATCCGCCGACGGGCTTTTCATCACCGTGATCCGTCCGTATAAGAGCGGCGAAAGCGCCGACGCCGAAATCGGTTTCAAGGAGACGGCGGAAGGCTTCCTGCTGCAGATTCCGGTTGCCGGGAAGCGGGTCGAAGTCACCGTCTCCCGCAAGGATGCCGCAATCAAAACCGAGTGGGGCGATTTGAAATAGCGGGAGGTTTTGAAGATGCCGCAAGCTCTTTTGCCGTTTGATCCCGGCCGGCAAGGCGGCGGGAAACCTCCTCCAGGAAAAGGGAGTCGTCTTCCAGGTTCCGGAGTTCCGCCCGGCAGTGTTTGCAGATTTTCAGGTGCAGCAGGCATTTCAGGTGCGCCCACTTGAAGCGGCGTTCCGCCCGGAGGAATTCGATTTCGTGTTTCTCGTAATGGCGCATGTTCAGTAACTGTCCTCCAGCGCGTGGATGGTGTTCTTCAGGATGGCGATTCCGCGGTTTTTGATTACGTAGACGGTCTCGGTCTTCATGCCGAGTTTCGTTGCAATCTCCGTCGGGGTAAGGCGTTGCGCGATGCAATCGGTAAAAGCCTGGTAAGTGGCCGGCTCCATCCGCAGTTTCAGGATGCTCAACGATTGTTCGAGGAGGTAAGTCCGCCATTCATCCTCCCAGTGACGGGCGAAAGTATGGGTTTCCCCTTCGAAACGATCTGCCGCCTCTTCGTTTGCCTGGCTGCGCCGGTTCCGGTTGATCAACTGGATGGCTTGATGGCGGATCACGGTTCTCAGATAGTCCCTGAAGCGCCCCTTGCCGCGGTCGTAACGGAAGTGGCGCTGCATCTTGAAGACCTCCAGCATCACCATCTGGATCAGGTCTTCCCGCTCATGCGGTCTCAGGCGGAAATCTCCTGCGCAAACCCAGATCAACCGGGCGTAGTTGGCGTAGAATTCATGCCAGGCGATCTCATCGCCGCTTTTGATTTTTTCCAGAAGTGTTTCGCTTGTTGTAAATGGTTTCATCCCTGACTACCCCATTAATCCATCGAAACCGCTGCGTAGAAATTCAGCAGTTTAACGGTTTGATTCGAATTTTTCCGGGGAACAAAAGAAAATACCGTCTTGCCGGCTCTATTCACATAATCGGGATTGGCGCCGTAATCGAGCAGCA
>JAVBSA010000034.1:0-4230 GCA_031556915.1 Victivallis sp. | reverse complement strand
CCAGGCGGCGTCGAGGTTGTAACGGCCCACGCCGTAGTAGCCGCTGCGGCCCGCGTCGTGTTCGAGGGCCATGGTCCAGCCGGCCATCCAGACCTCGACCGCGTTGATTCCGGCTTTGCTGCAGCCGGCGAGATAGTCGTCGTAATCGTAAGTGCCGCGATCGGGGAGGCGGCCGAACCGAAAGCCGATTTCACTCCGCCGGTCGGTGTTGGTGTGGATATTGAGCCCGATCGGGAAAAAAAATTCTCCGTTGGCGAATTCGAAGAAGCCCGGATTCGCCCGGGAGACGCGCACTGCGCCCCGCTCTTTGCCGGGGAGGCTGCGGAAGGGTTTCCAGTCGGTCACCGTCTCTTCGTTCGCCGCGGTATCCTTTATTTTCAGCCGCAGCTGATAGTCGCCGGGAACAACCGGGGTGAAACGGATCGCCCAGAAGGTGCGTCCCTCCGGGGTGATGATTTCGCGGGTGAAATGGCGCTTCCGGGTATAATCGCGTGAAAAGAATCCGGGATAGCTTTTCACGCTGCCGTCGGGCGATTTGAGTTCGAAATCCACGGTCACTTCGTCGGGATCGAAGGGGTTGAAGAACTCCCGGCCGATCAAAAAGCGGCTTTCGATCCGTTGATTGACGGCTCCTTCGGCGGGGAGACGCCAGTCGATGACGGTGAGCGGTTGCCGCTGCCGGGTTCCCGCGACGCCGAGCGAGCGGCATTCGAAGCTGAATTGTCGTTTTTTATCGCCGTAGAGGGTGATTCCGGCATTGAACAACCGGGTCGCCGCATCGGCGTCGAAGATCGAATCGTGCCCGAGCGCACGCCAATTCCGCCCTGTGCGGTCGAGCGGCACACTCACTTTGACCCATTCGCCGGGCGGAAAGTGAAATTCCTCCGTACTCTGAAACCAGAGCCCCTCTTTATCCTTGAAAAAAAGCTGGCCGCGAACCGGTTCCGGGGAATCGGATTCCACTTTGCCTTCGAGCGCCAGTTCGCCTGCTTCAAATGCGGCGCGGGAGGGGCGGAAGGTTTTCCGGTCCGGCTCCCGGTAGAGCAGCGCGCCGCCCGGAAACTCCCCGGTGATCCGCGGCGTTCCCTCCGCCGTCATCGTCAGGAGGGCGCCTTCGGCACGCCACACATTCTCCGCTGCGGAAACTGTCATCCATAACAGCGGCAACAGGAATATGGCGGCGGCAATCTTCATCGTTCCCGGATATCCTTAAGCAGCAGGTTGCCCGGATTCCGGCGGGAATCGTCTTCGATTCTGGCAAGTCCGCTCGTGATCTGTTCGAATTCATTGCCGCTCCCGGTGAGGGGACGGAGCCAGCCGGAGCGGTTGAGGCTTTCCTGCGCGTCGCAGATGCTGAAGCGCTCCGTCGGGTGCGCGGGCAGGTAACTGTTGTTGGCGCGGTCGTCTTCGCGTTTGTAGATCAGCCCGGCTTCCAGCAGTTCTTCGACCATCGACAGCAGGAGCACCTGGGGGAGCGGAACAAGCTCGAAGAGTTTTTCTTCGTCCAGCGCTCCCTGGCCGCGGTCAAATGTGCCGTAGATTTTGGAGAGGATCAGAAGCTGGTAGCGCCGCCGGAGCGTGTAACTCAGTTTCGCGTTGCCCATCCGGTCGAACAGGCCGCTGCCGATATGCTGGTGGGTGAAACTGATTTCACCGCCGAACAGCGCGATTTTCCACGACCATTGCAGCCAGATGAGGAAGAGCGGCAGAGCCGCGAAGCTGCCGTAGACCTTGTTGAAACGGTAGATATGGGTTTGCAGGAAGATGAACCCGTCCTGCAGGAGCTGGAACAGCAGCCCGGCGATGATTCCGGCCAGCAGCGCCGACTTGAAACGCACCCGCGTGTTTGGCGCGACGAAATAGATGATGCTGAAAATTCCGCAGAGCAGCAGCAGCGGAAACAGCTCCGCCAGCAGCGTCGCCGCAAAGTACGTGCCGTTGCTGATCCAGGGGCATTTCGATTGAACGAGCGTGAACAGCTGCCGGATCACCGGCCCCGCGCTGGAGAGCACGATCAGCAGGAACGGCGTGACGATCAGCAAGGTCAGGTAGTCGCTGAAGCGGCGGAACAAATTGCCGCGCGGCGGCAGGTTCCAGATGGCGTTGAACGACTTTTCGATGTTTCCCGCCAGGCTCATCACCGTCCAGAGCAGGAAGATCACGCCCACGCCGGCGATCACTCCGCCCTGGGTATTCTCCAGCAGCTTGTCGGCGTAGGCGTAAGCATGGTTCAGAGCTTCCTGCTGATTGGCGAACTTCTCTTCGAGGAGGACTTTCAGTTTTTCATCCAGCATGAAACCTTTGGCGATGCCGAAGCCGAGCGCCAGCAGGGGAACCAGTGCGAACAGTGTCCAGTAAGTGAGCGCGACGGCCCTCATATTGTTCCGGTCGACCGCGTAATGTTTGGCGGAAAACCAGAACAGCCGGTTCAGCCTGCCGACGACATTCAGCTCGCTGTACGACTCGTCGTTGCCGATGAGAAAAGCGAGAACGGATCGTTTGAATTGGCCTTCGCGCATGGTTTATTTTCCTTGTTTGCCGGTCCAGGAATCCTTCAGCGTCACCGTGCGGTTGAAGACCGGTTTGCCCGGCTTCGTGTCGGGATCGACGCAATAGTAGCCGTTGCGTTCGAACTGCACCGTGCTGCCCGGGGCAAGCTCCGCCAGGGCCGGTTCGATCAACGCTTCGATCACTCTGGTCGAGTCGGGGTTGAGTTCGGTGAGGAAATCCGCGTCGCCGGCGCCGGGCTGTTCCACCGTGAACAACCGGTCGTAGAGGCGCGCTTCGGCCTTGACCGCAGCCCGGGCCGACACCCAGTGGATGGTCCCCTTGACCTTGCGCCCGTCGGGGGCGGAGCCGCCGCGGGTTTCGGGATCGTAGGTGCATTTCAGTTCGACCACGTTGCCGGCGGCGTCCGTGACGGCCTCTTCGCACTTGATGAAGTAGCCGTAACGCAACCGCACTTCGCGGTCCGGCGCGAGGCGGAAATAGCCTTTGACCGGTTCCAGCATGAAGTCGCTCCGCTCAATGTAGAGCTCAGGCCCGAAGTCGAGCTTGCGGCTCCCCGCCGAAGGATCTTCGGGGTTGTTGACCGCGTCGAGCGGTTCGACTCCGCCCGCCGGGTAATTGGTGATCGTCACTTTGAGGGGATCGAGAACCGCGAGGAAACGCGGCGCGGAAGCGTTCAGCTCCTCGCGGACACAGTGTTCCAGCAGCGCGAGGTCGGTGAGCGCTTCAAACTTGGTGATGCCGACCGTTTTGCAGAGTTTGCGGATCGCGGCGGCGGGAATTCCGCGGCGGCGCATCCCGCTGACGGTGGGCATGCGGGGATCGTCCCACCCGGAGACTCGATGTTCTTTCACCAGCTGCAGCAATTTGCGCTTGCTCATCACGGTGTTGGTGAGGTTGAGGCGCGAAAATTCGGTCTGCACCGGGGGATTCGGCCAGTCGAGGGACTGGAGAACCCAGTCGTAGAGCGGCCGGTGGATTTCGAATTCCAGCGTACAGAAGGAGTGGGTGACCCCTTCGAACGCATCCTCGAGCGGGTGCGCGTAATCGTACATCGGGTAGACGCACCACTTGTCGCCGTGGCGGAAGTGATGGATCCGGCGGATGCGGTAAATCACGGGGTCGCGCATATGGATGTTGGGTGAACTCATATCGATCCGGGCGCGGAGCACCATGGCGCCGTCTTCGAATTCGCCGTTGCGCATCCGGGTGAAGAGGTCGAGGTTCTCTTCGACGGAACGGGCGCGGCCGGGGGATTCCCTGCCGGGGAGGTTGAGGTTGCCGCGGTATTCGTCCCACTCATCGGAAGTGAGGTCGCAGACGTAGGCGAGGTTCTTTTTGATGAGCGTTACGGCGCACTCGTACATGCGTTCGAAATAGTCGCTGGCGAAGAAGATGCGGTCCCCGGGATCGAAACCGAGCCACTTGACGTCGTTGATGATCGACTCGACGTATTCCATATTTTCTTTGGTGGGGTTGGTGTCGTCCATGCGGAGGTGGCACACCCCGCCGTTTTCCTCGGCTACGCCAAAGTCGAGGCAGATCGCCTTGGCGTGCCCGATGTGGAGATAACCGTTGGGTTCCGGCGGGAAGCGGGTGACGATTTTGCCGCCGTGCTTGTTGTTGCGAAGATCCTCGGCAACGATCTCACGGATGAAATCGAGGGGGGCGTTATTGGTGTTTCCCATAGTTTCCGGCATAATGTAAAAAAACTTTCTTTTC
>JAVBSA010000003.1:0-6330 GCA_031556915.1 Victivallis sp. | reverse complement strand
ACGAAAAACACGAAAGGGGAGAGGGAAAAATTTCGTTTTGATTTTTTTTCGTGTATTTCGTGTATTTCGTGGTTCTTTTAAATGAAGAGTATTGGTCTGTTTTGTCTGTTTTGTCTGTTAAATATATTTAATTTTATACACCGCAATGGACTTTTCCCCCCCGGAGTGCTATCTTATAGAATCATTCAAACTCAGAGCGAAGGAGCCTGGAAAAAATGAAAGTTATCGTCGCTTATTCCGGCGGACTTGACACCTCGGTGATCGTCAAGTGGGTCAAAGAAAAGTACAACGCCGAAGTGATCGGCTTCTGCGCCGACGTGGGCCAGGAGGAAGAACTCGACGGCGTCGAAGCGAAGGCGATCCGGACCGGCGCGACGAAATGCTACGTCGAAGACCTCTGCGAAGAGTTCGCCCGCGACTTCATTTTCCCGTGGATGCAGGCCACCGCAATTTACGAAGGCACCTACCTCCTCGGCACCTCCATCGCCCGCCCGCTGATCGGCAAGCGCCTGATCGAAATCCCCCGCGCCGAAGGCGCCGACGCGATCTGCCACGGCGCGACCGGCAAAGGCAACGACCAGGTCCGTTTCGAGCTGACCGCCTATGCGTTCGAACCCAACATCAAGATCATCGCCCCCTGGCGCGAGTGGGATTTCAACGGCCGCATGGACCTCATCGAATACGCCCGCCAGAACGACATCCCGGTAGCCAGCACCGCGGCGAAGCCCTACAGCATGGACCGCAACCTCCTCCACATCAGCTTCGAAGGCGGCGTGCTGGAAGATCCCTGGAACGAGTTCCCCGATGAAGTCGCCGTCATGACCAAGCCGCTCTCGCAAGCCGCCGACCAGGCCGAAGACGTCATCATCTCCTTCGAGAAGGGCATCCCGACCAAGGTGAACGGCGAAGAACTCTCCCCTGCCAAATTGATGCGCAAACTCAACGCGATCGGCAAGAACCATGCGGTCGGCCGGGTGGACATCGTTGAAAACCGGTTCGTGGGCATGAAGTCGCGCGGCGTCTACGAGACCCCGGCGGGAACCATCCTCCATCACGCCCACCGCGCGCTGGAGTCGATCACCATGGACCGCGAAGTTCTGCATCTGCGCGACAGCTTCATCCCGCGTTACGCCGACATGGTTTACAACGGCTTCTGGTATGCCCCCGAGCGCGAAATGCTCCAGGCGGCGATTACCGAGAGCCAGCGCTATGTCACCGGCGACGTCCGGGTCAAGCTCTTCAAGGGCGCCTGCCACGTCACCGGCCGCCGCTCGGAATACAGCCTCTACGACGACGCCGTCGCCAGTTTCGAGGACAACCGCGCTTACAATCAGAAGGACGCCGAAGGCTTTATCCGCCTCAACGCGCTCCGTCTCCGCGTTCTCGCCAAGAGCAAACAGAAACGTTATTGATCCATAAACAGTTACAGGAGAAACATCATCATGGCCAAGACTTATAAGATCGCCGTGCTGCCGGGCGACGGCACCGGCCCGGAAGTGGTCGCCGAGGCGGAGAAGGTCCTCGACGCCGCGGGCAGGAAATTCGGGTTCAATTTCGAGAAGAAGTATTTCAACTGGGGCGGCGAGCACTATCTCGCCACCGGTGAAACGCTGCCCGCCGACGCCAAAGAACAGCTTTCGAAGCACGACGCGGTTCTGCTCGGCGCGATCGGCCACCCGGATGTGAAGCCGGGCATCCTCGAAAAAGGAATCCTTCTGAAACTCCGTTTCGACCTCGACCAGTACATCAACCTCCGCCCCGTGAAACTCTATCCGGGCGTCGAGACCCCGCTGGCCAATAAGAAGCCGGAAGATATCGATTACGTGGTCATCCGTGAAAACTCCGGCGGCGTCTACACCGGCATGGGCGGCAACGTCCAGATCGACACCCCCGACGAAGTGGCCTGCCAGAACTGGATCTATACCCGTTCGCAGGTTGACCGCTGCCTGAAATACTCCTTCGAACTGGCCGAAAAACGCCACACGAAGGAAAGTCCGTGGCGCGGACTCTCCGACGCAGACAAGAAGGCCGGCTACACCTCGCAGCTGACGCTGGTCGGCAAAACCAACGTTCTGACCTACGTCTGCGGCCTCTGGGAGCGCGCCTTCAATGCGATGGCGAAAAATTATCCCTCGGTCAAAACCAACTACTGCCACGTCGATGCCACCACCATGTGGATGGTGAAGAATCCGGAGTGGTTCGACGTGATCGTCACCGAGAACCTCATGGGCGACATCATCACCGACCTGGCTGCGATGACTTCGGGCGGCATGGGCATTTCCTCCGGCGGCAACCTCAACCCGAAGGGCGTCAGCATGTTCGAGCCCATCGGCGGATCCGCTCCCAAGTACACCGGCATGGGCGTTATCAACCCGCTGGCCGCGATCGGCGCGGCGGCGATGATGCTCGATTTCCTCGGTGAAAAGGATGCGGCGCGGGCGATCGAAAACAGCATCGCCACGGTCACCGGATCCAAGCTCAAGTCCATGGCCGCCGGCAAGATGGGGTACTCCACCTCCCAGGTCGGCGACCTGGTGGTCGAAAACCTGTAAAATAAACGGGCCGGTTCTCCGGGACCGGCCCGCTGCAATAGGGAGAATCGTGATGGAACAACCCAGCATGACCGAAATTCTGGAAAGTTGTTGCGATGAAGGCGGCAGCTATATCGCTTTCGACAAACGCAATCTTTCCGCACTGGTCAACAAAGACTGGCATATTCCGGATCACGACCCATCCTCCATCCTGGCGAAATTCGACGATCCGTCGGCAAGGAAATGCAAATCGGGCCGCAAGGTCACCGCGGTAATCGTCGCAGACGTCTTTATCAAGCGCTACAACTTCCACGGCTACTGGCAGTCGTTCCGCAAGCTGTTCAAACTCTCGCGGGCGGAGCGGGTGCTGGCGGGGGCTCTCCGGCTCAAGGAATTCGCAATTCCGACGCCCGAGGTGCTGGCCGCCGTCCGCGTCAAGCGCTTCCTGCTGCCGCAGCATGATTACATGATCGCGCGCCTTCTCTCCCCCACGCAATTGCAGCTCGACGACCTTGCCGGCGAATTCGCCCAGGGGGATCCCTACCGTCAATTCGTCTCCGGCATGACCTCGCTCCTGGTGAAAATGCATGCGGCGGGGGTGGAGCACGGGGATTTGAGTTTGCGCAACATTTTCTGCCGCAAGAATCAGGTCGGTGTTTATTCCGACTGGGGAGTCTTCGACCTCGACGGCTGCCAGATCCATGTCGACGAAATGCCGGTCCGGAACCGCAGGAGGGAATTGGCGCGGCTGATTTCCAGCTTCCTGCGCTGCGCCAAGGCGAAAGCGCCTCAGGTCAAGATCGATACCGATCTGGTGATCGAAGATTTCACCCGCAAATACAAAGAGCTGTCCGGTTACAATCTCGCCGGCAGCGGACTCGACGAGCGGGTCGGCTATCTCACCGGGCGAA
The DNA here is from genome assembly GCA_031556915.1 of Victivallis sp. Taxonomy (GTDB): domain Bacteria; phylum Verrucomicrobiota; class Lentisphaeria; order Victivallales; family Victivallaceae; genus Victivallis. The sequence goes on along the minus strand of JAVBSA010000003.1, from coordinate 2,888 downwards.
TCCGAAGGGATCATACAAAACAATGAACCATTGGCTGCTCTGGCGCGACGGAACGCACGATCCATTTTTCAACATGGCGATGGATGAAATCCTGCTGGATCACGCCGCCGCCCTCGGATTGCCGCTGATCCGCACCTACCGCTGGGACCGCCCGGCGCTCTCCATCGGCTGTTCGCAGCGATTTCCGGCGCACGAAGCGGAGCGTTTCACCGTCGTCCGCCGCCCCACCGGGGGGGGGAATGTCTACCACGATGCGGATTTGACCTACACCGCCGTGATTCCGCACAGCCACCAACTGCTCGAACTCAACCGGATGGACAGTTACAAGGTGTTCCACGAAGCGATGCTGCCGATGCTGGAACAGCTGGGAAACCCCGCCGGACTCCAGGCCGCAGAGACGCCCGACGTCGACCGCGCCACCATGAAATGCTTTACCGCCCCCTCGCGCTTCGACGTAGTGACCGACAAGGGCGACAAATACGCCGGGGCGGCGCAGCGGCGCACCCGCAACGGAATCCTCCACCAGGGGAGCATCCGGCTCGAGGCCGCTGCCGGCGATTGGGAGAAGCTGGAAAGCGCTCTTCTCACCGCACTTGAAACCTATTTTTCGATTTCTTTTGTTCCGGCGGAAAGTCCGGCGGAGTGGACCGACAGCGCAACCCTCCTCGCCACAGAAAAATACGCGAAGGAAGAATGGAACCATGCCGCGCGACATCAATGAACTCAAAGAGCGCCTCGGGCGCGACGTCAACTGGAGCAGCCGGCTCACCGAAGCGCTCTGTCACCGCTCCTACGCGGTGGAAAACCTTCTCCCCTACGACAATCAAAGACTGGAATTCCTCGGTGACGCGGTGCTGGAAATCATTCTCACCGAACATCTCTTCCGGCTCTATCCCGACAGCGACGAAGGCGTTATGACCAAAATGCGCTCGGCGCTGGTGCGCGAAGAGGCGCTGGCGGGGCTCGCGCGTACCCTTTCGCTCGGCGAATATCTCATGCTCGGCAAAGGCGAAGCCGAATCCGGCGGCAAAGACCGCGACTCAACGCTGGCCGACCTCTTTGAAGCGGTGCTGGGCGCACTGTTTCTGGATGCCGGGTACGAAAACGCACGGGAATTCATCCTCAATCTGTTCCGTGAAGTCTACCCCGATCCGCGTTCGCTGCTGAGCTCCCTCAACCCCAAGGGATTGCTTCAGGAATTTTCCCAGCAGCGCTGGGGCGTGGCCCCGACTTACGCGGTGCTGAGCACCTCGGGCCCGGAACACCTGCCGGTCTATGAGGTGGAGGTTTCGCTGCTCAAATATGTCGCCGTCGGGCGCGCCGCCAGCCGCAAACAGGCGGAGAGCGCGGCGGCGAAAACGCTCTATTTCTACCTGACGGAAAAGGAGGCGAACAATGAATTGTGAACTCAAGCTGCCCGCCGAAATCCTGTTCGGCGCGGGCGAACGCCATAAGCTCGCCCGCAAACTGCCGCCGGGGAACGTGCTCATCGCCGCCGGGCGGCACGCCCGGAAACGCATCGAAGAAGAGCTTCTGCCGCAGCTCGAAGGTCGCATGGTCAGTTTTCTTGCCGACATCACCCCCGAACTGCCGTTGGCCGATGTGGAACGGCTCTTGGCCGAAGGACGCAAGATCGAGGCAAGATCGGTGATCGGCTGGGGCGGCGGCTCCGCCATCGACGCGGCCAAGACCGCGGCGGCGCTGATGAACCTTGAAGGGAGCGTCGCCGACTACTTCTACGGCAGGCGCAAGATCGCAAGCCGAAGCGTTTTCTTTGCGGCGTTGCCGACCACCGCCGGAACGGGCGCCGAGATCACGCCGAACGCGGTGCTCTGCGACCCGGAAACGCTGGTGAAACAATCGATTCGGCACAATTCCATGTTCGCCGACCTTGCGATCGTCGACCCGGAGCTCACCTACGACTGCCCGCCCGCCGTCACCGCCGCGAGCGGATTCGACGCCTTCACCCAGGCGGTCGAAAGCTATCTCTCGAAGAACGCCACGCCGGTCACGGAAGCGCTGGCGCTGGATGCCGCCAAGTATGTACTTCATCCCCTCGCCAGCGTCGTTAAACACTGCGATGAAATCGGACGCGAGGAGATCGCGCGCGGCAGCATGCTCGGGGCCATGGCCTTCACGCAATCCGGCCTCGGCGCGGTACACGGAATCGGGCACCCGCTCGGGAGCCTCCTTCATGTTCCGCACGGCGTCTGCTGCGCCGTGCTGCTGCCGACCATACTGCGCTGGAACCTTGCGACGGATGACGGGCACATGGAGCTCCTCGCCCGTGAGCTGCTTCAAAACACGCCGGAAATCATGATCCGCAGCATCGAAGGATACCGCAAAATGTGCGGCCTCCCCTCCGACTTCAAGAAATACGGTCTTGCGGAAAAGCATTTCGATTTTATCGTCAAAAACTGCCGTTCGGGCAGTATGCGGAGCAATCCGCGCGAGCTCTCCGACGACGACGTCAGAAGCATTCTCCGGGAGGTCATGTGAAAAAAGTCCTGATTCTCGGCCCCAACCCGGCATGGCAGAAGACGCTCTTTTTCAAGGGCTTCCGCCGTGGCGAAATCAACCGCGCCCATGAGCGGCATGAGTTCGCCGCGGGCAAAGGAATCAACTTCTGCCGCGCAACGAAGATCCACAATAAATGCACCCCGCACCTCATCCAATTTGCGGGCGGCGAAAACGGCGAAAAAATCAAGGATGCACTCATCTTTGAAGGCATTGACGACACCACCGTTTCCACCCAAGGGCCGACCCGCTGCTGTACCACCTGCCTCGACCTCGCCGACCGCAGCATGACCGAAGTGATCGAACCCTCGTTCGCCGCGACGGCGGAGGAGGTTGCGGAGCTGTTGAGCGCATTCGATGCGAAGCTTCCC
>JAVBSA010000161.1:0-4926 GCA_031556915.1 Victivallis sp. | reverse complement strand
TTCCTTCATGTAATCCTTGCCGCCCCAGGACCATTGGAAGGTATAAAGAGCGTCCCAATCCTGAAGCGCCGCCAGCGAACCCATGATCGCGCCGCCTTCGCCGCGCGCTTTCAGCGGTTTGCACCACTTCACCTCGGTCAGCATATAGGGGCGGCCATAGATGCGCGGAGCGAAGGGGCCGTAGTATTTTTCCGGAAACGCCTCCACCCAGCTCTGCTGTTTGCATGTCGAAGGCAGCCGCCAGTTGTTGTTGGGAAATTCCGGGTGGCCGACATAGAAATGCATATCGGCATAGTCGTAATTCCGGCGGGTCAAACTCAGGATCACTTCCGGGCCGTTGTTCTGGTCGGTGAGCGGCACCCGGACGCCCATGGCGCGGAGGGCGGCGCGCATCGTGTTGAAATATTCCTTCTCAAAATCCTGGATGAAGCGCTGGCGCATCGCGTGCCCGGCCCGCATCGCCTCAGGCACCCCCTTCTTTTTGCACCAATCGACGTAAAGCGCTTCCCATTTCCAGCCGAGGGCTCCGGCATTCTTGGGGTTCCATTCGGCGAAGCGGTTCTCATTGATGACGCTGATGAAGCAGAAGACCGGGTCCTCGGCGTAAGAGAGCCCCGTATAAGGGTTCTTATGAGTCATGAAATTTTTGACGAAGGTCAGGAAATTCTTTCTCGCCGAATCGACGATATAGACCGCGTTTTTATAGGTCCACCCCAGGACGGGGTAGTGGATCTCCGGAATCTCGCCCTTCTCCACCATCCGGCTGCAATAAAGGTCGACCGTCACGTAGATGCCGCGATCCTTGAGCTGTTTGATCAGGAAATCCATGCGGTCGATCTTTTCCGGGTCGAGTTCGGTGGTCGAGACGCCGTCCTTTTTGACAATGTAATCGTCATAGTGGTGGAGCCGGACCGAGTTGTAACCGGCGCGGGCGATCGATTCCGCCAGCAGCGGCGCGTCTTCCTTGGAGGGAATGTTGGAGACTTCGCTTAAATTGACGCCGAAGAAACGCTGTTTGACGCCGGGCAGTTTTTCAAATTCGAAATGAGCGCCCGAGACCTTCAGGAAACCGTATTTCCCCGCGGGCCGGTGATGGTTCAACACTTTCGTGAAATCGAGGATGGAGCCCTCGTTGATCTTCGTCACGTCGAACCGGATCCGACGCCAGTCGTTCCCCTCCCTGACCACATAAGGTTCAGCGGCGGCCAGCAGGATCGGCAGGACAAACATTCCCCATAAACAGCGCTTCAACATGCTAATTCTTCCTCTCAGGTTAAAACGGCAGTTCACCGTTGTTCGCGTCAAAAACACTGCCGACAGAATTCACCGCATAAGGCCGCAGGTCATGGAGCCCGGTACTTGCGGCATGACCGTCGCCGCACAGGATATTCGACCGGTTGCCATGACGCAGCTTCACCTTCTGGACCGATGTTCCGCACCAGAAAATCTGTTCGCTGCAAAGCGCATCGGCGGGCGATTTCGTCGCGCTGTCGGCAAGAACCAGAACATTCGAAGGGGAACCTTTCGGACACCAGTCGAGCACACCCGCGTTCGGAACACGCCCCAGACGGGTGGCCTTCGCGAAGAAGTTTCCCGGATTCGTAGCGTTATAGGCGGCGTAATCCCGCCAGTTTCCGGTGAGGGCGGCGCTCATTCCGTAAACTTCAAGCTGGGTGTTGCGGTAGTTCTGGCTTTTCCCCGCGGGAACGGAGGGACAGCGGTAAAAGCCGTAAGCCTTGTATGAGGCCGCGTCGTACCAGCCGCTGGCGTTCCACTGCCCGCCGAGATTGGCGGTTTCGCCCTGGCTTTTCCGCAGCAGCCGCGCCCAGGTTTCATTGTCATATTGAACGGAGGGGAGATAGTCGTTGTACGACATGGAGTACTGAGCCATATACAACCCCATCTGCTTCAAATTGGACATGCACGAAGCGCCGCGCGCCTTTTCCCGCGACTGGTTCAAAGCGGGCAGCAGCATCGACGCCAGGATGGCGATGATCGCAATCACCACCAAGAGTTCGATCAGTGTAAAAAAGCGACCGCGCATCGTGACGGAATGAAATCTTTTCATAGAACACCTCCTGATTGAAAATTCAATAGTATGCCTCATTCTGTGCATCTGTCCTATATTATGGTATATAAATTCCGATTTGGCAATAGACATTTTGTTCGAATTAATGCCAATTTCGCCAGCCGGACTCCAGGGTTGAAAAGTGCTGTAACTTTCTTGATTTTTCCAGACAGACCATGTATACTAAGGATAAAAGGAGAGTGACAAATGAGCCAGACCATGTACTATCGCTCGGATATTAAGGCACTTCCGTCGGTTCCAATGTCATTCTACGCTTACGGAACCGGTATTTTCGAACTGATCGGCCGCGAGGAGACAAGGAAACTCAGCGCAATCAATCCGTTCGTCGAGCTGATGTTCGGGCTGGACGGCATCGGCGAAATTGTGCTTTTCGGGCAGCCGTTTCAGATTCATCCCGGCGACTCTTTCTTCTATTTGCCCGGTGAGGATCACCTGGTGCGCTCGCTCTCCGAACGCTGGCTCGTTCGCTGGGTCTGTTTCGACGGCCCGCTGGCGGAAGCGGTGATGCTTTCCTGCCGTTATCCGCGGTTCCGCCGGCTGGCAACTCCGCCGCCGGAACGGCTGTTCGCGGAACTCGAACACAACATCGGCGACGACGACCCGGTACAGGTCCGCCGCATGGCGGCGGTCATCCTGGAGATCCTGGCCTACGCGGACGGCTCCGCCGGCGGAGTGCGCTCGGAAGTGCTGATCAAACGGTGCACGGAATTCATCATCGCGCACCTGTCCGACCCGCAGCTCGACGTGGGGATGCTGTGCGATGAACTCAAAGCGGCGCGATCGACCCTGACGCAGATTTTTTCCGAACAGATGGGTTGTGCGCCGGGCCGCTACATCCGCGACAGCCGCCTGGCGCGCGGCATCGCGCTTCTGCACGGCACCAGTTTGCCGGTAACCGAGGTGGCGCGCCGCTGCGGTTTTGCCGAAGCGCGTTCCTTCTCGCGCTTCATCCGCCGCAGCGTCAATTTGTCGCCGCTGGAGTTGCGAAAACAGGGCGGCGGCAACTGCCCGGTGCTCCCGGCGAATCAATCGCCGGGCTTTTGATCCGTAAACAGGCGTTTGACGGCGGGATGCCATAAGAGCAGAAAAGTCCAGACATTCCACAGCAGCATCGGCAGGAAAATGACTTTATGGCCGATGTGAAAACCGGCAGGAAAAACTGTTCCCGTTTTGAGCAGCGATCCGATGGCCAGGTACAGGAAAAAGCCGGTCACGAACAAACAATACACCATCAACGATTTCCGCCAGCCGTTGTCCCGTCTTAAAACCATGATTCCGGCATAAACGCACCATGCCGCGATCAACATGCCGACCCGGAATTTCGCCCCGGAGAGCAATTGATATGTCCAATTCAGGACACCCGCCGACGCAAAGACGATCAGGATCCACATGGTGACTTTCAGCAGCAGACCGGCTGTTTTTTCAGAGAGTGTTGTCATATTTGAAACGGCTCCTTGTTGACCCGGTGGACAATGATTTCGTCGACGACTCCGTTCCCACGGTTCGAGAGGAAGAAGTAGACGATATCGGCGATTTCTTCCGGCATGATCATGCCCTCCGGCGTTAAATCCGGCCGGGCGATTTTCACCATATCGGTGTAGACCCCTCCCGGACAAATGGCGTGAACCCGGATATTGTGCTTGTAATACTCGTTGGCCAGGCTTTTGGTGAATCCCAGAATCGCGTGTTTGGACGCGGCATAAGCGCTTTGCAGCGGATACCCCATATGCCCGACCGCCGACGACAGGTTGATAATGCTCGCACAGTCGGATTTTTTGAGGTGAGGAATCATTTTCTGCGTCAGGAAGAAGGGGGTCTTTACGTTGATGGCCATGATCTTGTCAAATTCGTCTTCGCTCACCTCTTCAAAAGGACAGCTTAACGCCATGCCGGCATTGTTGATCAGGATATCGATTCCGCCGAAGCGTTCCATGATCTGCTCTACCCCCTTCTCCATAAACGCAAGATCGGTCAAATCGCCGGGCAGCACCAGGCACTCTGCGTGCTGTTCGACCGACTCTCCGGCCTCCCGCAGCTTGGCGATGTTGTTGCCGCCCAGCAGAACGATTTTCATTTTGTCCTGCGCCAATTTCTGCGCGATCGCCCTGCCGATGCCGCCGCCGCCTCCGGTGACGACAACGACTTTATTGCTTAAATCCGGTTTCATCATAGCTGCTGCTCCGTTCTTGCAATGATATCATTCTGCGTGTTGCTCGACAGAATCGTGAAAAATGCGGAATATCCCGCCACCCTGACGATTAAATCCTTGTGCTTTTCCGGATTCTTCTGGGCGTCGATCAGGGTCTCCCGCGATACGACATTGTACTGAACGTGAAATCCCTTCAGGTCATCGAAAAATGTCCGGATCAGCATACTCAACTTACGGCAATTGCCCGGATCCCGCAGAATCTGAGGCGTCAGCTTCTGATTCAACAGCACGCCGCCGACGATTTCACGGGTTTTCAGTTTGCCGACCGATTTCAATACGCTGGTCGGCCCGTTCACATCGACCGCATGGGCGGGGGAACTCCCCTCCGCCAAAGGCTCGCCCTTCAACCTGCCGTCGGGCGTCGCACAGGTGCCGGCCCCCTGGGGCACATTGGAGGCGACCGAGGAGGTTCCGGCATAGAATCCCCCGCCGATGGGCCCGCGGTTATAACGGGTATTCTTATATTTCCTGATTTCATCGAGATAGGTATCGTACCCCCTGACGACAAGATCGTCAACGTAATCGATATCATTTCCGTATTTGGGCGCGGCCAATAATTTCTTTTGAACCGCTTTCCGATCGCCGCCCTCGAAATTATGGACCAGGGCGTCCCAAAGCTCCTCCCTGG
>JAVBSA010000395.1:0-3596 GCA_031556915.1 Victivallis sp. | reverse complement strand
CCTATGGCGCGTATGAAGTTACCGACCCCGCGTTGATCAAGCTTTGGCTGGATTCCTATCGGGCCTTGTACAAGCGTTACTCGGAACATGGCGCATTCGCCGGATATTACATTATGATGCCCGCGGGTGAATGGGTGGTCGTCGACCAGCCGTGGGACGGCGTGATATCGGGGTATTCGCCGATGGCGGCGCAGGGCTTCCGCGATTATCTGCGGGACACGTTGAACTTGTCGCCGGCCGACCTGAATCAACGCTGGGGCAAAAATTATCGCGATTACCGGGAAATTCACCCCCCCGCGCCAACGTTCGAAGACGGCGCCATGCCCGACTTGCGGATGGAATGGCTGGATTTCAGCCGTTTCAAGGCGGAATTGAGGAGAAAGTTCTGGATGGCCACGGCCGTCAACGATATCCGCACCTACGACGACCGGCGGCTGACCATCACTTACGGCAGTCCGAATGAGTATGCGCATTTGAGCGGCAAGCTCGATTATTGCCACAACGGCGGCAATCACTCGCTGAACCGGCGCGGCGCTCTTTACAATGCCTGGAAGAAAGACCGCATCGGTTATATGACCGAGCCGATTCATCCGCAAAGATGGGCGGCCCACAACGATCCCGGCAAAGGCGGCTGGGTTCTCGACGTCTCCACCTGGACCATGCTGGCCCAGGCCGGCGGCGGCGGAGCCAATCTGCATGTCTACTATTATAATATGAAGGGAGATATGATCAAGCATTACGGCGGCTACTTTGCCCTCGACCGTTTTGAACGCTTCAAATCCATGCTGCGCGAGCTTCACGACGCCGAGTTGATCAGCCAACCGGCCGGAATCGCGGTGAACCAGGATCCGGAAACGCTTTACACCAAGCACCGGACAACGTTCGGAGCGCGCCTGGAGGATCTGAAGCGTTGGTTCGAGCTCCTGGAAAAGGATGGCGTCCCTTATGTCGCCATGCAGGATTTCCCGGACCGGCAATTCAAACTGTACCTGCCGAATATCCTTGACGAAGTGATTTCGCTCGACTCCCTCAAGCAATACAAAAAAGCGGTCGTCGAGAACGGCGGCAGGATGATCATCACCGCGAACACCGGCAAATATGTTCCGGAAACCGGCCGGGAGCCGTATCAGCTCCTGAAGGCGCTGGGCATTTCCGCGCCCGACCGCGAATATGTCCGGACCGGCCATATCTTTGCCAGGGCTCTCGACGGCAATCCGCTGTTTGAGGCCGGCAAAGAGATCGCTTTTCAGACACTGACCACAATGCATGAACAAACGCACAGTCCGGAAGTCCGCCGGTCCTTCTGGCGTTATCCTTACCGCTGGATTCCGGAGACCGATTACTTCGGTTATTATCCCGGGCAGAAGCCCAACGGCAAAGTGCTGGCGCGTTTTGCGGATGGCGGGGCGGCGCTTTCGCTCCACCAGGCGGGCAAAGGGGAAGTACTGGTGTTCTGGGGGACTCCCGACATCAGCGCCGACAAGCTGAAGGGCATGATGGAACGCGCGGCGGAATGGGCGAAAGTCAATAATCCGCTGAAGGGCATGGCCGTCCCCGATTTCTTCGAAATGACCAATGTCGGCTTGAAGCGGCACTACGGGCTTGCTTATCAGGAAGACAAATACGGCATATTCGAGGTGAAATTCCCGCATTGCCCGGATGGCGATTTCTTCTGCGACGAAATGGTCGCCGACAAAAAGATCGGCCGTTACAGCGGCAGGGATTTGCGCGAAAAAGGGTTGGAAATCGAATGGAAGAAAGGCGAATCCCCCCTGAAAGCCGTCCGGATGATTCCGGTCCGGGAGGTTACCAAAGAGTGGGTCAACTTATACAATGAGCAAGACGGCAAGAAATGAAAACGATTTATTTTAACGAAGACAATGAGCATTTTTACCGGCATCATGCCACGGACGAGATGACTGTGGAGGGCTGCCGGAAGCTGGTGGATACCTATGCGCAAACCGGCACGATCAAAGGGCTGTTGTTTTGCACCAATGTCCAGCGGGCATTATTCGACAGCAATGTCTGGGAGCGTTTCCGTGATATTGACTCCGACCAGGCGCCGGTGCGGAACCTCCGCGCATTGTCCGAACGCGGGGTCGACCACCTGGCGGTCTGGCTGGAACGGTCCCGTGAGCTCGGCATGGAAAACTGGCTGACCATGCGCATGAACGATTCGCACGGTTTGAAGGAAGCCCGGCTCGGGGTCAAAGAGGTCTGGCTGAATCTCTGGGCCAGCAGGAAATGGCGGGAAAATCCGCAGCTTCGCCGCGCCCCCTACCGGCTGGAACGCAGCTGGGAAGGCTCCTTCAACTACCTGCTGCCGGAAATCAGAAAGCACAGTTTGGCATTGATCGAAGAATTGTTCGAACGCTATGATATGTTCGGTCTGGAATTGGACTGGATGCGCTGGGGGATGATGTTCGCGCCGGGATTCGAACGCGAAGGGCAGGGGCTCCTGACGGAATTCGTCTGTCAAGTCCGGGAACTGGCGGACCGGGCGGAAAAACGTTACGGACACCCGGGCAAGCTGGCGCACCGGGTTCCGGCGCATCCCGAGTCGTGCTTGAATTACGGCTTTGACATTCCCGAATGGGGGCGCCGCGGATGTGTCGACATGATGACGCTGTCGTCGTTCCTGGGCGGCAGCAATTTCGATCCGCAAATCAAGCTCTGGCGTTATATGATGCCGAACGATACGGTGATCAACGCCTACGTGGAACCCACCGCGGCCTCCTATCCGGGAAATTACGGGTCGGACGACGCCTTTCTGCGGGGAGCCGCCGCCGCGTCATGGAGCTGCGGCGCGGACAATATCTATCTTTTTAACGAATGCTACCGCGAACCCGAACATACCGATGTGCTCAATCAGCTCCTTACGGATGTCTCTTCCCGGGAAAACCTGATGAAAACCCGCCGCCGCTTTCCCGTGGCCTTTCCGCAGGCGATCATTGCCGGGGAAGCGAACCGGAACGTTCTGCCGATACCGCTGATCCAGAAGGAGATCGGCTGGGATCTCGGGCGGATGGAGCACAATATCACGCTGAGGATGCCCGCCGGGAAATTCTCGCACGATACCCGGGCCTCCCTGGTTCTCGGCTTCAGCAAAGACGCCGATGCGAAAGCGCTGGCGGATATGCCGGTACGGATCAACACGAAACTGCTGGCCGCCGGCGCCGCCGCACCGGTTGAACCGGATAAGCGGTATCCGCGCGAAAGCGCTTTCTTTATCACCTATCCGGTTCCGCCCGAGCTGCTTCATGAAACGTTCAACGCGGTTGAAATTCTTCCGCCGCAGATTCCGGGACAGATCGACTGGGCCGAACTGATCCTCGAATAGACAAAGCAAACGATGGAATCAATGAAACATATGATTAACCGCTATCGGAACGGCCTCCCGGTCTCGGACAAAGGGCTTATCGACAACCATTTCGTTTCCGGGCGCATTGCCGCCGGAGTCGCGCCGCACGGCGGAATCACCTATATTTCCTATATCGGGAAGCAGAGCCGGCAAAACGGAATCATCTTTTCCGCCCCGCCGGAGTCCGCCTTCACCAAACTCGGCCGCGTTCAGATTTTAATCGACGGCAGGCCGT
>JAVBSA010000119.1:0-9711 GCA_031556915.1 Victivallis sp. | reverse complement strand
GCAACATTCTGATGACGGCCGTCGCCGCGGCGGCGATGGCGCTCCCGGCGGCGGAGCTGCCCGGGCCTGTGCAATTCTTTGAGAACGGTTCGTTCCGGGTTGCGGATGCGGAGTTTTTTATCCAGGCTTACAACGGGGATTGGGCTCCCACGCTCAATACCGCCTGGAAGAACCGCAAGGGGAAATCGGCGGCGATGGTGATCGGCGACCGGTCAGGCCTGGTCTCCTACGAAATCAAGCCGCTGGCGGAGAATGAGTTCGAAGTCGATTTCAGCGTGAAATTTCCGCAGCCGGTTCTGCTCAACTCTCTCCACGGGGTTCTGATGATTCCGGCGGGGAAGGGGAGCGTTACGGTGGACGGCAAAACCATCTCTCTGCCGGAAAACGAAGAAGAGATGACTGTCTACCGCGATTTCAATGCGAAGAAGCTTGCTCTTTGCGTCGCCGGCGGGAATGAAATCTCGTTTCGCGGCGAACCGCTGCAAATCACGATACAGGATAACCGCAAATTCGGTGAATCCACCTTTGCGATCCGTTTTGCCGCCGATCCCGGCAGCGGGGAGATTGCCGGATCGTCTCTGAAGCTTCGGGTTAAAACCGCCATGCTCAAGACTTCGGCGGTCGATCTCGCCGGAAGCGCCAATCTGGGATTCCGGGACGAAGTGGCGAATGACGGAAAAGGCGGCTGGACCGATCAGGGGCCGGACAACGACCTTCGGATGCTCAAACCGGGTGCTGTCGCGGCGGATGCCATCCGCTTCAATGTGACCGGCAAGGCGGTCATTCTTGCCGGAAGCTCGCGCAACTTCGCAACGCGGTCGATCGAACTTGCGTTCCCCGCCAATGCCATGAAAGCAGTCAATCTTCTCCACGCTTCCGCCTGGACCCCGGAAAATGACAAGCTGCTGGGACGCATGGCGATCCGTTATGCCGACGGCAGTGAGGAAATCATTCCTGTGATGGCGAGGCGGGACTGCGGAAATTGGTGGAATCCCATCCGTTACGGCAACGCGGCGATCGCCTGGACAGGGGAGAATCCCGAGGCGCGGGTGGGGCTTTACGCATCCAGTTTCCCGTTGAAGAAGGCGGGGCCGGAGTCGGTCCGCTTTGAAATCTTGGATTCCGATTCCGTCTGGATGATCGCCGGTGTGACCCTCTCGGAACGCGCGGTCAAATTCTCCGCGCTCGACGACAAGCCCATTGTATTCAAGGAGAATTTCGACTGGAAGAAGCTCAACTTCAACCGTGAAACCGTCGCGGGCAGTCCGCTCGATTTCTCCTTTCTCAACGACGCTCCCGCCGGCAGGCACGGCCGTATTGTCGTCGCCGACGGCGGAACGCTCACCTTTGAGAAGGCGAACGGGAAACGCGTCCGCCTCTACGGCGCAAATCTCTGCTTCTCCGCTAATTACCTCACCAGGGAGGCGGCGGATAAAGCGGCGGATGAAATGGTGAAGTGCGGTTACAACTCTGTCCGTTTTCACCATCACGACACGATGATGCTCGACGGGGACGCCGGGGATTCGCTGACGCTCAATCCCGGGCAGATGGATCAATTCGACTACCTCTTTGCCGCCATGAAGAAACGGGGAATTTACATCACCACCGATTTATGCACCAACCGCGCTTTCAGGCCCGGCGACAATATCCCCGAATGCGATTTCTACGACCAGTGGCAGATGAAGGCGCTGATTCCGCTCAGCCGCGCCTCGATGGAGAATTGGAAGGAGTTCGTCCGCCGCTTCATGAACCATAAAAATCCCTATACCGGGATGACCTGGGGCGAAGACCCCGCGCTCTACTGCATCAACCTCATCAACGAGGAAACGCTCACCGGCAGCTGGAACACCTCACCGTCCAGCATAAAGCTCTATCGCACCGCCTTTGCGGAGTACTTGAAGGCAAAGAAACTGCCGGAGAGCGCGTGCGCCAACAACAACCCGGTTTTCATCCGGTTCCTGAACGAACTTCAGGGCAGGGTGCTTGACGAACAAATCCGCTTCATCAAGGAGGAACTCAAGCTGAAAACGCTGCTGACCAGCTTGAACTATGTCAACGACGTTCCGCTTACATTGCTGCGCGACAAGTTTGACGTGGTGGACAACCACGCCTATTTCGACCATCCCGGATTTGTCGCGGAATTGTGGCGCGCTCCTTTCAGCTACAAGCAGAATTCGGCGATTGCCCGGATGGCGCTCGTTCCGCGCAACATGATGCCGACCCGGATTCCGGGCAAGCCTTTCCTGGTGACCGAATTCAACTATTGCAACCCCAACCTCTACCGGGCGGAAGGCGGGCCGCTCATCGGCGCTTACGGCGCGTTGCAGAACTGGGATGCGCTCTACCGTTTCGCCTGGAGCCACGACGCCAACGCTCTTTACACGGTCGGCGCGGCTTACGGCTTCGACGCCGCCAATGATCCGATGGCGCAGCTCTCCGACCGGATCGCGATTGCGATGTTCCTGCGCGGCGATGTGAAAGCGGCGGAACATACTTACGCCTATGCGGTTTCGCCGGAAAATACCGTCATGAGTTTTCCCGACGCCTTCGGAAACCTCGGGCTGATTACCGGAATCGGTTCGATCCCGGCGGATGCGAAGACTCCTCAAAATGTCACGAAGATCGCTCCCGCCGCCGCTGCTGCCGCCGCGCTTAACAACGGCAAGCTCGACGCCCTCTGGCGCGACGCCAACGAGAAGAAACTCGCGGCAAGCGTCACCGGCGAACTGCTGCTCGACGGCAACCGGCGAACCTTCACGGTCAAAACCCCGCTCACCGAAACCGTGACGCTTGAAAAGGGCAGTCTCCGAGCCGGAACGCTCGGCGTAGAGAAAGCCGACGTCTGGCAGACGGTCGCCGCCATTTCGCTCGACGGGAAAGAGTTGTCCCAAAGCGCCTCGGTACTGATTATCCACCTGACCAACGTCGTCAACACCGGTTTGACCTTTACCAACGAAACGAAAACCATTGTTCCCGCAACCGGTATGCTGCCGCTGCTGATTCAAAAGGGAAGCGCCGAAATCTCGCTTGCAACAACACAACCGTTCCGGGTAACCGCGCTCAAAGCCGACGGTTCGCCCAACGGCGAAGTGAAAGGTGAGCTCAAAAACGGCAGTTTCCGCTTCACTGCCAACACAGCTCTCCTTCCCGGCGGGGTTATGGCCTATCATCTGACCCGCTAATCCCCAAAAAGTAGCCCGTCTTCGCCACGGGCTCGACCTTTTTGCTTCGCAAAAAGCAAGGGGCCACTTTCCGTGGGCCCCGCTCTCCGGCAGTCCGTGCGCCGCTTCGCGTCGTACTCCCGCCTGCGAGTATGGTATTTTTAAGTGTCGGAGATTTCTGTTCCGATTCCAGATAACCCGGATGTTTGTTCTGGGTTTCTTTATTGTTTTGCTGTATCTATTGTATATAAAAATATATGGAATCTGTATTTGTGTGTTGACATTTCATCCTTTCTTTGTCATAATATCATCAGGTTCTTGTTAGTGATATTGATAACAGATGGGAGAAACAGATGAAGTACAGAAAATTTACATTGATCGAACTCCTGGTGGTTATCGCCATCATCGCCATTCTGGCCGGAATGCTGCTGCCCGCTTTGAACCAGGCGCGCGCCAAGGCGAAGGATGTCAAGTGTACCGGCAATATGAAACAGACCGCCAATTACCTGCTGATGTATATCGACCAGAATGACGGCGTGGTCCCGACGGCCAGCGGCAACTTCGTGCGCAATGCCAGCACCGGCAAGTGGCTGGATGCGCTTTGCCTGATCGCTTATCCGGGTCTGACACGGGGCGACAATATGTTCCTGGAGCAGAAGAGCGGTAATTCCTTCCGGCCTTACGGGGTGTTCGACTGCCCATCGCAGCAGACGTTTACCGCCGGCACGGACACCACGACCGGACGGCAATATGCTTACGGCAGCTATTTCGGAATCAATAAGAATGTCGCCTCCCTCCGCGAAGTGGATACGGGCGGCTCCGAGAAACTCCGCAAACTGAACCGGATCAAGACCGCTTCGCGGCGCGCGATGATTATGGATATCGACCGCTCCAGCACGCCCGCCTGGCAGAATCCGGAGGCTTCCAAGAAAAGCGAAATGTTCTCCGCCACCGGCGCCGTCTGGCGGCACCGCGGCAACAAAGGAGCCAATATCGCTTTTGTCGACGGGCATATGGAAGCGCGGCTGTCGGGCGAAGTACCCGCCGACAGCGCCGCAGCCGACGGTGATTTCTGGACAATCGACGGAGAATAAATTATGACCTGGACTCGTTTCAAACTCAATACGGCGAAGAATCTGCCGCTCTATCTCCTGCTGGCAGGGGAGTTGCGCAAGCTCATCGCCGACGGCGTCCTGCAGCCCGGCGAAAAGCTCCCCAGCTCGCGGGAACTGCAAAAGCAGCTGAATTTAAGCGCGATCACCATCGAAAACGGATTGAATCTGCTGGTGGAAGAAGGATTCCTCTTCCGCCGCCCCCGTTGCGGCACCTTTGTCGCCGAGGAGCCGCCGCGCACGATCGGCGAACCGGTCGATCCGCCCAAATGCGTTTATGTGGTATTCTCCAACATGACCGGAATGGTGGGCAGTTACTGGTGGATCATCGCATCCGAACTGGAACAGCAATTTCATAAGGCGGGTTACCGGTTCTGCCTCTACCAGCATGCGGCGGGGACTCCCATGCCGACGGATTTGCCCGCGTATCGCGATTGCGCCGGAATCATCCTCTGCGGCTACAACTCCCGCGCTTACGCTTGTCTTATCCGCGAACGCGGCGTGCCGGTCGCCCTGATCGGCAGTCTGGATGTGGAGAACGACAGCGAAGAAAGCCTCGACATGGTCATGCATAACGACCGGGAGCGGGCGATGATTTCCGTCACCCATCTCCTCGATCTCGGCCACCGGCGGATCGGCTGCGTCACCGGCCCGCCCCACAGCCAGTTTGCAGCCAAGCAGAAACAGGGGGTTCTCGATGCGGTGGCCGCCTACGGGCTCTCCCGCGACGTGATCGATTTCTTCGACGCGGACGGTTTGGATTATGTGCATGGGCTGCCCGTCGGCTACGAAATCCTCTGCCGCCGCAACCGCCCCTCCGCCATTTACGCGGGCAACGACCTGCTTGCTTACGGCATCATCGCCACCGCCGAAAAACTCGGGCTTTCCCTCCCCGAGGATTGCTCGATCATCGGCTGCGGCGGTGTGCTTCATAACGGCATGCCGGTGAAACCGGTTCTGACCACCACGGTCAGCAAGCCGCAGGAATCGGCCCGGGTCGCGGTCGAAAAACTGCTCCGGCAGATCGAGACGCCGGGAGTCTCCGGCGGGACGACCCTCATCCGGGTCGACAAGGTGAGTTTCGGCGAAACCACCATCGTCTGCCGCAATCTCATGGAAACAACCCAACTTGCTTCGGCATTATAATAGAGTGTAAGGAGAAAAAATGAAACGTCCGGCTTTTACTTTGATCGAACTTCTGGTCGTGATCGCGATTATCGCCATCCTCGCCTCGATGCTGCTGCCCGCTTTGAATCAGGCGCGGGACAAGGCGCGGGGAAGTACATGCGTCAACCAGCTCAAGCAGGTGATGATGGCGCACATCCAGTATTCCATGGACAACCGGAATCTGCTGGTTTACCGCTCCTCCGACGTCGACAAAGATTGCTATGCGGGTGTGTTGACGGGGCAGCGCGGCACGGCGGAATATGTTCCCTCCATCCGTTTGAACGCCTCCGCGAGAACCAGTGGAATTTTCTTCTGCCCGACGGTTACGGTCAAACCTCTTTACACCGATTCCTCCAAGGCGCAGTTCCGCGGTTACGGAATTGTCAGCTACAACAGTTATGCCGATTATTTCAACAACGTCGGGGGGCTTCGCGACAAAATGGGGAAATTCCATTTCACCGATGGAACGGACGGAACCTATTTTTCGATTGCAAAGATGAAACAGCCCTCCCAGACGGTCATGCATGTGGATTCGGGTTTCGGCACCGGTTCCGCCGAACACGGCCGTTCCGGCTGGAGCATCGTCCCGAACGATTTCACGTCCTTCATGGGAATCACTCTGCGCCACGGCGACCGCGCCAATTGCGCTTATGTGGATGGGCACGTAGTCCCGCAGGGGGCGAGTGACCTCCGGGCGGGATTGACCTCGTTCACCCGGATCTACACCAAAGATTTCGCTGAAATCATCTACTGAGGAGAATGGATATGATTGCAGCAAAATTGTTTTCCGTCGCGGCCGTCGCCGCGGCGATGGCGCTCCCGGCGGCGGAGCTGCCCTCTCACGTGAAGTTCAACGACGACGGTTCGTTCCGGATCGCGGACGCCACATTTTATATCCAGTCTTATAACGGCAACTGGACCCCCAGCCTCAATACCGCCTGGAAAAACCGCACAGGAAAGCTCGACCGTTTCACCGCGACGATGAATGTCGGCAACCAGGCCGGCGACGTCGTATACGGCATCAAACCGGTGGCGGAGAACGAGTTCGAAGTCGATTTTTTCGTGAAATTTCCGCAGCCCACCCAGCTCAACGCGCTTCACGGCGTTCTGATGATTCCGGCCGCCGGGCAGACGATCACGGTGGACGGTAAAACCATTGCGCTCCCGAAAAACGAAAAAGAGGTGTCTGTTTACCATAATTCCAAGGCGAAGGAGCTTTCGATTTCGGTCGCGGGCGGGAACAGCATCACCTTCCGCGGCGATCCGCTGCGGGTCGCCGTTCAGGACAACCGCAAATTCGGCAACAGCACTTTCTCCATCCGCTTTACCGCCGCGCCCGGCAGCGGGCAGATCACCGAATCGCGACTCCAATTGAAAGTCATGGCTGCCACGGTGAAAACCCAGCCGGTCGATCTGGCCGGAACGGCCAACCTGGGGTTCCGGGATGAAGTCGAGGGAGACGGCAAAGGCGGCTGGACCGACCAGGGGCCGGACAACGATCTCCGGATGCTGAAGCCCGGCGTTATCGAAGCGGACAGCCTCAAATTCAACGTGGGCGGCAAAGCGGTCATCGTGGCCGGAACGCAGCGCAATTTCGCGCGGCAGTCGCTGGAATTGGCACTCCCCGCGAACGGGATGCAGGGGATCAATCTGCTTCACGCCTCGGCCTGGACTCCGGCAGGGGGCAAAGAACTGGGGCGCATGGTTGTCCGTTATGCCGACAACAGCGAAGAGATCGTTCCCGTCATCGCCCGGCTCGACTGCGGCAACTGGTGGAACCCCACCCGCGGCGACAACGCGGTGATCGCCTGGTCGGGCGAGAATCCCGAGGCGGCGGTGGGGCTTTACGCATCCAGTTTTCCGCTGAAGAAGGCGGGGCCGAAGTCGATCCGCTTTGAAATCGCCGACCCGGCTTCGGTCTGGATGGTCGCCGGGGTGACGCTTTCCGAACAGGCGGTGAAATTCTCCGCCATCGACGACAAGCCGGTTGTGCTCAAAGAAAATTTCGAGTGGAAAAAGCTCGATTTCGACCGTGAAATCGTCGCGGGCAGCCCGCTCGATTTCTCCTTCCTCAACGACGCGCCCGCCGGCAAATACGGCCATATCACCGCCGCCGCCGACGGCACGCTCACCTTTGAAAAGGCGAAGGGAAAACGCATTCGCCTTTACGGCCCCAACCTCTGTTTCTCGGGAAATTACCTCACCAAAGAAGCGGTGGACAAAATGGCCGACTATATGGTGAAATGCGGTTACAATACCGTCCGTTTTCACCATCACGACACCCTGATGCTCGATCCCAAAGCCGAAGACACGCTGACGTTCAGCGCCGGGCAGATGGATAAATTCGACTATCTCTTCGCCAAAATGAAGGAGCGGGGTCTTTACATCACCACCGACCTCTACACCAACCGCACCTTCAAACCCGGCGACAACATCCCCGAATGCGACTTCTACGACCAGCGCCAGATGAAGATGCTCATCCCCGTCAGCCGCGCGGCGATGGCGAGCTGGAAGGAATTCGCCCGTCGTTTCATGACCCATAAGAATCCCTATACCGGCATGACCTGGGGCGAAGACCCGGCGCTCTATTGCATCAACCTCATCAACGAGGAGACGCTTTCGAACAACTGGAGCCGCACCCCGTCGAGCATCGCGCTATACAAGGCCGCTTTCGACAAATACCTGGCGGCTAAGAAACTGCCGAAGAGCGAATGCGCCAATAACAATCCCGTTTTTGCGAAGTACCTGAATGAACTTCAGGCGGCGGTGCTCGACGAGCAGATGCGTTTCGTCAAAGAGGAGCTCAAGCTGAAAACGCTGGTGACCAGTTTGAACTACATCAACGACGTTCCGCTTACATTGCTGCGCGACAAATTCGATGTGGTGGACAATCACGCCTACTTCGACCACCCCGGCTTCGTCAAAGAACAGTGGCGCGCGCCCTATCGTTACAAACAGGATTCGGCGATCGCCCGGATGGCTCTCGTACCGCGCAATATGATGCCGACCCGGATTCCCGGCAAACCATTCCTGGTGACCGAGTTCAACTATTGCAACCCCAATCTCTACCGGGCGGAAGGCGGTCCCCTCATCGGCGCTTACGGCTCGCTGCAGAACTGGGACGCGCTCTACCGCTTCGCCTGGAGCCACGCCGATAACGGAATCTACAAGGTCACCGGCGCGTTCGGCTTCGACGCCGTCAACGACCCGATGGCGCAGCTCTCCGACAGGATCGCCGTTGCCATGTTCCTGCGCGGCGACGTCAAGGCGGCGGATCAGACCTTCGCCTACACGGTTTCGCCGGAGATGTTCGGGAGCAAGTTCACCGCAACTTTTCCCAACGCCTTCAGTAATCTCGGTTTGATCACCGGAATCGGTTCGGTTCCGGCGGATGCGAAGACGGCAAAAAACGTCATGAAGATCGCCCCCGCCGATGCCTCGAATCCCGCCGCGCTCGGCGACGGCAGGATCGCGGCGCTCTGGCGCGACGCCAACGAAAAGAAGGTGGCGGCAAGCGTGACGGGCGAACTGCTGCTGGACGGCGGCAAGCGCACCTTCACCGTCAAAACCCCGCGCACCGAAACCGTGACGCTCGAAAAAGGCAGTCTCGCGGCGGGAGCCCTCAAGGTCGACAAGGCGGACGTCTGGCAGACGGTGGCGGCCATTTCGCTCGACGGCAAAGCCCTGCCGGAAAGCGCCTCGATCCTGGTCATTCACCTGACCAATATCGCCAACACCGGCTTGACCTTCACCAACGAAACGAGGACCATTGTTCCCGTCACCGGTAAAGCGCCGCTGCTGATCCGCAAAGGCAGCGCCGAAATCTCGCTTGCGGCAAAACAGCCCTTCAAGGTAACCGCGCTCAAAGCCGACGGTTCCCCCAACGGCGAAGTAAAAGGCGAGCTCAAAGACGGCAGCTTCCGCTTCACCGCCAACACCACCCTCCACCCCGGCGGAGTCATGGCCTACCATCTCTCCCGCTGACGTTCCTTCCCGCATTGACGGTGCCGTTTTTGCAAAATAATTTGCATTTTGGATACCGTCAATGCAATTTTTATTGCAAGAACGGCACCGTCGGACCTGTCGGACCTGTCGGACCAATGCTCTTCACTTAACGGGAAATGCCATTTTTTTGACCACGAAACACACGAAACACACGAAAAAATTCAGAAGAAAAAAACTTTCGTGTTTTTCGTGTGTTTCGTGGTCCTTTAAATGAAGAGTGTTGGACCTGTCGGACCTGTCGGACCTGTCGGACCTGTCGGACCTGG
>JAVBSA010000231.1:0-5126 GCA_031556915.1 Victivallis sp. | reverse complement strand
GAATCACCGCGTCATAGTCCTTGATTTCGGCGGCGGAGGGGAAGAACGCTTCCGGTTTCTTCGTGTCATAAGTTCGCACGTCGAATATGCTTTTGCCGGAACGGTTTAGCGCGATCTGCCAGAAGCGCGCCGCCCAGTCGTAGGTTCCCTGGCAGAGGAGGATGCGCTTTTTTTCGCGTTTGATGATTTCGCAACTCCATGCGACTTCGCGGTGCGCTTTGCCGTTGAGGAGCAACTTTGCTTTCAGGTTCCGCCTGCCGAGCCGGGCGTGGGCGAGGGTGCCGGTGAAGGCCTGTTCACCGCCGGCTCCGGTTCGGGCGCCCGGCGCGTGAAAGAGTTTTTCGCCCTCTTCGGCGGTGATTTCGAGTTCTATTTTGTCGGAGGCCGCCAGCATCGAGTAGCTGACCGCGATTTCAAAGGGAACCCCGGCGTTGACGGCGGCTTTGCCGGGGGAGGTGAAACGGCGGAATTCCAGGTATTTCCGCATGGCGAGCTCGGTGGTCACGGGGCGGAAGATGAATTTCGTTCCGCTTGCACCGATGGCGGCGGCGGCGGTGAAAACGTCCGCGCCGGAGTTGTCGATGCCGTCGGTGAAAACGACGGCGAAATCGGCGCCTTCGCGGTCGAGTTCGCCTGCCAGCGTTGTGACCGCTTCAAGGAGATGGGTACCGGTGACTTCATCGGTGATGAGCGCGTTGGCGATCCCTTCGACGGCGATGAGATCGGGCTGCTGTTCCAGCGTGTCGCCGAAGGTGTGACAGGTGAGGATGCTGTTGTCGGGGAGAACGGTTTTGTTCCATTGTTCGAGCGCTTCCTTCAAGCGTGATTTGTCCTCGAGCCCGGGTACGCGCATGCTGGAGGATACGTCGAAAATCACCGCGCCCCGGAGCGGCCGCAGTTCTTTTGTTTTGACGGTCTCGACCCGTTCCGGCATGGCGAGGAGCGCGAGCAACCCTGAAAAAAAGAGCATCCGCAAACAGAAGAGCCCGATCCGCGCGCCGGGTTTGAGGCGGTGGCGGGCGAAGGCCAGGCTGACAAAGGTCAGCAGCGCCGCCAGGATCAGCGCGGCGGCGAAGCCTTGCATTCCCCAGGGGAAATGCCAGATGATCGTGCTTTCGGTCATGGTTTCTCCCCGGATTGATCTTGCAGCCGGGAAAGGGCTTCGAAATATTTCGCCGCCGCTTCGCGGTATTCCTCCGGAATCCGGTCCGGCTGGAACCCATAGATCGCCGTGGGCAGCGCCTTTTTCAATTCTTCGGCCTCGAGCGCCAGGCGGATGATTTCGAGGTGGCGGATGATCGCCTGGACTTCACCGCTGGAGAATCCCTTTTCGGGCTCGAAGTTGGTCAGGAGCGTGTGGAGCGGCATCAATGCGCCATGAACCGCGCGCTTTTCGGGGGCATCGGGGCGCTCCTTCCAATAGAGGCCCGCGCCTTCCAACGTCTGCTCCAATTCGTTGCGCCACGTTTGCGCATCGTTCCACTCGTTTTTCTTGCCGCGGTAGGCGGTTTCGCGGGCGAGTTCTTCTAGCTTGGCGGCGGTTTCACCCGGGTTTTTGCCGTTTTCGGGATCGGCGGCTTGACCGAGTTCTTCGCGGAGATTCTGCAGATCCTTCGCCAGCTCCTCGCCGGGGCGGCTGGAGGCGCCTTTGGCTTTCTCTTCGATCTTTTTCGCCGTTTCCTCCAACCGGCCGGCCTGCTGATTGTCGCCGGAAGAGCGGTTTTCTTCGGCGGCTTTGCGCAGGGTTTCTGCGGCCTGTTCCATCTTCTTTGCCGCTTTTTCGCCGGCGGGCTGTTTCTCCTGTTTCGCGGCTTCGCGTTCGGCTTCGGCGAGCTGCGTCCTGGCTTCGCCGAAGCCGGATTGCGCCGCTTTTCTGCTGTTTTCGCGCAAAAAGTCGATGGCGCGCCGGATCGCTTCGGCGCTTGCACTTGACCGCTGTCTCAGCGAGTTCCGGGCTGAAGAACGGATGGCTTCCTCGCATTTCAGGCTTAACTCATGGGCGGAAGAACTCTCTTGCAGAACCAATTCGGGGAGCTCGCCGCGGGCGCTCACCATGCGGAGCAGCCAACTCACGATGCCCTGGGGCTTGTCGAGCCCCTCCGGCAGTTCAAGCGGTTCGGTTCCGGCGATGACTTCCTCCTGTTTCGCCAGCGCTTTTTTCAACATTTCACCGGGATTTTCTTCGTCCGGCTTCGGCTTATGCGGATGCGGGGGAGCCGGTGCGCCTTCCGGTTTTTCCCGGGACATCACTTTTATGACTTCTCGGAGCGCCCGGTTCAGGTGGGCAAGCGCGCGGTCCTGATGGTCCGCCGCTTGCCCGAGGCGTTCCGCTCCCGGCGGGGCGAAGGCGATTTTCTCCGCCGCTTTTTCCATCTCCTTCGAGGCTTCGATAATGGAGCGGATCATGGCGGCCGTCATCAGCGTATTGGGGTTGTTGCGTTCGGCCGCGGCGAAAGAGGAGGACTCTTTGCCCAGCTCCCGTTCTGCCACGGCAAGTTCCGTAAAGGGAGTGGCCTCCATGGCCGGATCGATGTGGAATGCCGTGCGGCCGAGCGTCAGGGTTTTTGAAAGTGCAATCTGGCGGCTGATGAGCTCTTTGAGTTTATCGACCACACGGCGCGGCTCGCCCGGCGGACAGTCCATGATGAGGATGTCTTCGCGCAGCGGCTTCAGGCGGATATGAATGGGCGGCGCAAGAATCTCCTTTCCGGCGCTGACGCCGGAAATGCGGAGCGTCACAAGATCGAAGGGATCCGCGTCGAGTTCGTCGAGCGCCAGCACGCCGGCCGGGAAGGTGAGGCCGTTCTCCGCCGGTTTGAATTCGAGTTCCAGCCGGCGCGCTTTCTCGCCGTTGCGGGTGGCGGCGGCGGTGAACCGTTCCCAGGGGGCGTTGCTGATGGCTTTTGCTTCGAATTCCAGGAGGTCGATCGGCGTAAACTCCACATCATGTTCCGGGTAAGTGATTTCGATGGAGGCGGCGAGCTGGAACGGTTCTTCCTTTTCGTTATTTTCCGCCTCCGCCTCTTCCTCTTGTTTCTGCGCTTCGGCTTGGGGGGACGCGGCAATGCCTTCCTGTCCCGTTATCCCGGTCTGATGGCAGATGAAGATCAGCAGCACGACGCAGCCGAGAAAGAAGAGAAAGGCGAGATGCTGCCGCCACAATAGCCGGAACGGATTCCGGCGCGGCATCGATTGCCGGAAGGCCAGCGTGTCGCGTTCCTGCGCCTCGCGTAGCGGGTGGTCGCTGCTGAGTTCCAGCGCCGTTTCGAACCGGTTGGCGGAGTGGAATTCGCGGTCGAGATCCGCCGCCGTGCGGCGCAATCCGCGCCGGGGAATCAGCCCGGCCGCAAGGCAGACGCCGCCGAAGATCAACCCCTGGCTCGTGAGATGCGCCAGGGCCGCAAGCAGCATGCCGCCGCAGCCGATCCAGAGCGGCAGTTCCAGATTCCTCCAGAAGCGCACCCAGGCGATCCAATTTCGTAAATGCTTCATGGTTCCTCCTTATAGAGCCGTGCGGTTGGCGAGCAGAAATTCGAGGATGAAACAGAGCAGCGCGAGAGCCGCCGCCCAGACGGCGAGATCGTTGCGGGAATCCGCCGGGAGACCGGAGCTCTCCGGCTCCAGTTTCCCGGCGAGGAAGGACCGCACCTCTTCATCGACCCGGTAAATCGATTCTTCCGGCGGCACGTTGACGCTGAAGAGTTTGCCGTCGATCCGGTAGTTGCCGGGGCGGTCGAAACGAACTGTTTCCGCCGCGGGGAGGGGGGTGAAACCGCCGCCGCCGTCGTATTCCGCCTGATTGGCGGCGGGAGCCATGCCGCCCAACGGCATGGTCAGGGCCCGGTTCCCGGTACTTGCCGCCTGTTCTTCGAGGATGCGCCAGAAGGGGAGAAAGGTGTGGTGGCCCGCCCAGGTAGTCGCCCCCGCGTCGAAGGCGAAGCCGAAAAGACAGAGTTTTCCCCGGCCGACCGGGAGCTCGGCGACGGCGGGCATGCCGTCGTCGTAACGCGCGATGACGACACCTTCCGGCGGGAGCGCGAAATCGACGCTTTTCAAGAAGAGTACATCGGCGGCTCCCGCTCCCCCGGCCGAGAAGAGTTTTTTGACCGCGCCGTGATCGAAGTTGAATGCGCCGAATTTCCGCAGCTTGGTGTGAAGCGCCCGGTTCGGACTCATCTTCACCTTGAAACCGTCGAGGAACGCCGCCGTGCGCGGCGAAGGGGAGAGCGCCAGCGCGAAGGTGCCGCCGGTATTGAGGAAGCGCATGACGTCGCGCTGTTTTTCTGGCGTCAGGCTTTCGGGTTTCTGTTCGATCCAGAGGCGTCCCGCGCCTTCCTCCGGCAAAGCGTCTCCGGCAAATTTCGCTTCGACGGCGAGGGCGGGGAAGTTGATCCGGTTTCCCGCCGGGGCCGGGGCGGCGGTTGTTTCCGGCGCCGGGTTGCAGCTGAAGAAACAGACGTTGTCGGTTTGGATATCGTCTTTGACGACGATTTCAAGGCGGCCGGAAATGCCCTCCGGCGTTCCGGGCAGGCGGAATCGGAAGGTCTGTTCGGCGTCGGGGGGCAGCTCGACGTTCTCCGCCCGGTCGCCTTGCAGCAGAAGCGTTCCGCGCTGAATTGTCCCGGAACGGTTGGCGAGAACCGCGCTCAAAGAATAGCCATCTTTTTCCGGCAGGCATTCAACCCGTGAAAAGAAAACGTTCGCGACCGGCCTCGGCAGCGGGCGGATCAGCTTGAACGCGGTCGCGTAGCGGAATTGCGAGTCGCGGCGCAACCGTTCCCAGGGGAGAAGCTGGCGGTCGGTAAACACGGTGACGTTCCGTTCCGGCGCGGAAAACTGCCGTTGTTTGCGGTCCACTTCGGCGGGCAGGGCGGAAAAATCGCTGCTCCCGCCATTCGCCGCCTCCCGGCGGAAGAAGCTCAGCAGCTCTTCGGGTTCTCCGGTGTAGGGACCGCTCCAAACGACGCTCCGGTTGCGGACAAGCCCGACGGCCATCGGGCGGCCGGGGGCGCAGGTGCGGATGGCGGTCTCGAATTCCGCGCGGAGCGATTCGTATTCCGGCTCGGTCCGCATCGAAAATGAATCATCCCAGAGCAGCAGCGTCGCGCTTTTGGCCGAGTCGAAGA